>NZ_JACHVC010000007.1:300000-412034 GCF_014230145.1 Pelagicoccus albus | reverse complement strand
TCTTCCCCTGGGAACCACATTTCAACGATAGATGGGAAGTTACGGATAGCGTATTGAGCGCTGAGAGGACGACCATTGGAAAAAACGAGAACGATCGGCTTGCCTGCTGCCTTCAGGGCCTGCAAGAGCTCGTTCTGGTAACCCGGCAAATCAAGGCTGATGCGGCTTTGCGACTCGCGGCATTGAGCATCCGTTTCCCCAACGCAAGCGATGATCACGTCCACATCCTTTGCAGCTGCCACGGCAGCGTCGATGCCGGCTTGTACCTCAGCGGAGGCAGCCTCTTTATAGATATCGCTCAGGGGCCAATTCTCATCCGCCGCTTCTACGCCTTTGACATATACGATCTCCACTTTGCCATCCAACGCGGAGCGAATGCCCTCCAATGGAGTGACGTAGTCGAGACGCTGAGCGCCGTAGCGGCTCCACCACGCCCGCTGATCGTCCGCCATCGGACCAGTAACGAGAATCTTCTGATAGTCACCTTCCAGCGGCAGCAGCTCGCCCTCGTTCTTCAAAAGAATAATCGATTCACGGGAAGCCTGATGGGAAATCGCTAGATTCTCCTCAGAACGCACCACCAAGTCGGTATCGATCGACTTGGTTTCATATGGATCGTCAAACAATCCCAATCGGAACTTCACCCGAAGAATATCGGACACTCGCGAATCGATCGTATCCATAGAGAGGCGACCTTCTTCCACCAGCTCAGCCAATGGCTCCGCATACTCTTCCGGTTGCGTGAAGTGAGTGCGGATGTTCAATCCAGCTTCGACCGAAAGACGTATCGCTTCCTTCGGAGTGGCCGCCACTCTGTGCTTTTCATAGAGGAACTCTACCGCTCCGCTGTCCGAGACCACATAGCCCTCGAAGCCCCATTCATCTCTTAAAATATCCTGTAGGAAGAGCTTGCTCGCTTGGACCGGAATTCCGTCGTAGTCGTTGTACGAGGACATCACTCCCAAGGCGCCACCCTGCGTAATAGCCTTTTTAAAAGGGGCAAGATATGTATTTTGCACCTCGCTCCAAGTTACATGCGGGTCAGTGCGAGCATGTCCATCGCGCCCCCCTTTGGGAACTCCGTAAACCGCAAAATGCTTCAAAGTGGAGGCGACACCCTGCTCTTGAATTCCAAGAACCTGTTGCAAGCCCAGTTCTCCAACAAGAAACGGATCTTCGCCGTAGCTTTCGATCACACGTCCCCAACGCGGATCGCGAGCCACGTCCAAGACAGGTGAATACACATTTGTATAGCCAAGCGCCTTCGCTTCGCGGCCCGTAACGCGACCGACATTACGTACCAATTCAGGATTCCAAGTACTCGCCACACCAAGCTCTGCAGGGAAGCTAGTTGCTTTGGAGTGCATCAGGCCGCGAATACCTTCGTTCGTGAAATCAACCGGAATGCCCAAACGAGTCTTTTCGATAAACCATTGCTGAATCTCACGCAGCGCAGACGCGTGGTTTGACCAAGGAAGATCGTTTTCTGGGTCAGGCAAATTCTGGGTCCAACCTTCGTTGCCGTTTATCTGCTCATCTATATTTCCAATCCCCGCAATCCACATGCGATCCTCCCATTTTTCGGTAGGAAGCTCGTCCTTCAGGATACGAGAAAAACCGTACAGAGTAGTCATCTGGGCGACCTTCTCCTCCAAACTCATCCGAGACAGGAGATCTGAAATACGCATCTCTTCAGATTGGGAAGGATCCTCATACGTATCCATTTTCCCATTCTTATTAAAGTCGATGTATCCGACCGACTCGCCGACACTGTTTTCTTTCATGGTCTGACCGGTTAAAGCGCCAGGTAGCGATCCGGTTAAAAGAATCCCGAAAGAGAGGATCCCGACGGACCGCGCTTTGCGTAAATAAAAACTATCAATCATTAATGTAATTCTCCGAACTTGAACTTTGTTGCGGCGTCACCTAAGCGACTTTGGGGTTGGGATGGTTTCCGCAGGCTTCTAGCCTCCATCGGAAACACGTTTTCAAACGTAGCCCATTTCTCAGGGATGACACGTCGCCTTCATCAAATGACAGTCAAATATACCCCATCGAACCATTGTTGAGACGAGAGTACTTGAACAACGCAGCGACAAGAGCCCTCGAGGCTCTCTTGAGACAAGTCATAAAAAAGGGTTTTGAGGGGTTAATAGTAAGGTTGAGACTACAACCAACACTATGGGACAAGAAGCTACAACACGTTTCAAGTGTCATTTAACGCATTTAAGTTGACGTTTTGCGTAGCTATTCCCCAAGAGAGATTTCATGGATCAAGCAAACTTCTGGATCAAAGTGAGTAGTCCCCGCCGGCGAGTTCTATTGGCTCTCTATTGGTGGGAAGATCGGGTCTTCGAAGGAGTCGCTAAATTTGCCGCCGAACAAAGCTGGATCCTCGACTGCAAAATGAGATGGACCCACGCCATACCATCACTCTCTGAGTGGAGGGGTGACGGCATCATAGCTAATCCTGGATTTTCTAGTCCCATCAAACCCCTGATCGAGCTCATCGAATCTTCCCAAACCCCTACAGTTGGCCTCCAGACCTTCGGCGACTATCCCTTTTCATCCAAAGTTCTCCAGGATCACAATCTGATCGGAAGCCTCGGGGCCAAACACCTGGCGAGTCTTAACTTCAAACAGGTCGCCTTCGTCTCCTTCGCAGACAATCCCGTCGAACAAGCCCGCTGCAACGCCTTCTGCCGGCAAGCGGAAGAGAGCGGAATGAAATGTACCCAATTGACTTTCGAAGAATTCGCTAAGGACCCCAAAGCACTTCCAAGGCCGATCGGATTGATGGCCATGAACGACTTGAATGCCATATCTCTGATGACTAGCTGCCTGGACGCCGGGTTGCGGGTGCCGGAGGAAGTCGCCATCGTGGGAGCCGATGATACTCGCATCATGTGCGATGCGGCCGAAGTGCCTCTCACAAGCGTAAACTGCAACTTTGAAGAGATCGGTTACAGAGCGGCCGAATCCCTACATCTGCTTATGAATGGAGAGAGGACGCCAGAGCGGGAGAAAACTATCGAGCCCGTAGGAATTACCATTCGCAAGTCCACCGACACCGTGGCAGTCCCAGACCCCGAGGCGGCGATCGCCCTCAGGATGATCCGCGACCACTTTCGTGAGCCAATAGGAGTATCCGATATCGCCGATCAAATCGATGTACCCATTCGCCGCCTTCAATCATCATTCCAAAAGCACCTAGGGTTCACAATGAACCAGGAGCTTACACGAGTTCGGGTAGAGAACGCAAAGAAACTGCTTACCGACAAGAAACTAAAACTCGAAGCGGTTGCCTTGGATAGCGGATTCTCCAGTCGCTTCCATTTGATTCGGGCCTTCCAAAGAAGCACTGGTACCACCCCTGCCGCCTACCGAAGAAGCATCGCAAAAGAGCCTGACAAGACGAGTTAAATCACTCTTGGGAAAACCTATCTCCACGTTATCGATACCACCCCAAAACGATGCCGATGCATACCTCCAATCCTGCTTCCGCTAAATGGCTAGCCATCGTTCTGGTATCGGCATTGTACTCGCTCGCGTTTTCGCAAATCGGAGTCCTCACCACCCTATTTCCTCTCCTCAAAGAGGACTTCGAGTTAAGCAATCAACAGCTGGGAACATTCTCATCCATCTACCTTTTGGCTCGCGCCACCTTTGGTACCATTTGGGGATTCAGCGCTGACAAATTTGGACAAAAGAGAATCTTGTTAGTCACCTTTCTGGCCAGTAGCTCGGCCATGGTTACGGCTGGCTTATCCCAAAACTACTCTCAGCTTATTACGCTGTATGCGGTAAGCGTTCTTTTTGCTGTAGCGGCTGAGCCACTCACCTTCACCCTTTCCTCTACACTATTTGACCCGAAGGACCGCGGAAAAGCATTCGGAGCAGTCAGAGCCCTACGAGGGCTTGCCGGCGGAGTGCTTGTGGCTGCGATCGGATGGTTCGGTGGCCTATCAGATGGATGGCGTTTCGCTTTGTTGAGTTTCGGTGCTCTGGAAGCGATCCTGGCGATTAGCCTAGCCATTAGACTAGGCTCCATCGAGCAGCATATAAAACTCGAATCAGCTCCCTTCAAGTGGGGTGAGTTTGGGCGGCTCGCTGTAACTCCACATTTCATTCTCTTCACGCTTATCCACATTTTCGCTACAGGGATGCTAATCCCAGTTTTCCTGCCCACCTTCCTCGTCGAGGAACGGGGACACTCCATACAGTCGGCGGCTGTACTAATCGGAGTGATGAAGATTTTCATGATTGCAGGTTCCCTCGCAGGCGGATTCTTGGGAGACAGAATGGAAGAACGTTGGCCAATGGCCGGACGTTTGTATTTAATGATCGCCTACTCGATCGCATTTTCCCTTTTCACTGCGATGCAATTTTTTCCGATCTGGAGTAACATCTATGCGGACTGGGCAGTCGCTATCGCCAGCAGCGCAATATTCCCCGTGGGCTTCGCCGGGTGCATTCTCCCAATGCTAGCCAACGTAATCGCTCCTCAACTACGCAGCGCAAGTTTCGCCATCATGTCATCCCTCTGCCAAGGCCTAAGCTTGGCGGGTTTCTCTACTCTCATAGGCACACTCTCGGACCACTACGACCTCGGAACAATGCTATTCGGATCGATCACAATCCCCTACCTATTGAATATACTAATCTGCCTCGCTCTGCTAAGATTCTATGTGGCAGAAATGAGAGATCCTTCCCATAACTACTAATTAGCCAAACGCTTCCTCATCCCTTATTCCACCAAATCCCAATGATAAAGCTACCTTCATTTATCTTCTTCTTTCTTTGCTTAAGCATCGCCCAAGCAGAGCTCATAAAAAATTCGCTCGCCGCGATTCACTCTGGAATAGCCTGGTACGATGATCAAGGTGACATGGTCAGCGCTCACGGAGCAGGCATCATAAAAGATGGCGATCGATTCTACCTTTTCGGAGAATTTAAAAACGACGGTGGAAATGAGTTCAGCGGATTTAGCTGCTACTCCTCAACCGACCTGGTCAATTGGACCTTCGAAAACATAGCGCTTCCCGTTCAAAAAGAGGGAAGACTCGGACCTAATACCGTTGGGGAAAGGCCAAAGGTTATGAAATGCCCCAGCACAGGGGAGTATGTGATGTACATGCATACAGATGACATTCGCTACAAGGATCCAGCAGTCGGCTACGCGACGAGCGATCGCATCGATGGCGAGTTTACGTTTCAGGGCATTCTAGAATTCGATGGTAACCGTATCCGTAAATGGGATATGGGTATCTTTCAGGACGACGACGGGATCGGCTACTTAATTACCCACTCCGGAAACCTTTATCGACTTAGCGACGACTACAAAAGCGTCGACGTACAGATCGTAGAAAATATGACCCAGGCCTGCGAATCCCCGGTTATTTTCAAGCGTGACGGACTCTACTATTGGATCGGTTCCGGACTTACTGCTTGGGAACGCAACGACAACTACTACTTCACCGCTACCGACCTGAGGGGTCCTTGGAAAGAGCAAGGCCACTTCGCTCCAGAAGGCTCACTGACTTGGAACTCCCAATGCACCTACGTGCTTCCCATCGTAGGCTCGAAAACGACAACCTACATGTACATGGGGGATCGATGGGCTCATCCACGCCAAAACTCTGCAGCCACCTACGTTTGGCAACCTCTCGTTTTCGATAATGGAAAAATCACTCTGCCCGAGTACCAGCAAAGCTGGCAGGTTAACACCTCGACTGGCGAGTGGACGACTTACCCATTGAAAGGAAAAGCGATCGACCCCCAGAATAAAAAGTGGACAAAACTATCAGGTAGTTGGGAAAAACACACAGACGCAGAAGGATTTTCCGATCTTCGTTCCAATCAGAAAGGAGATACGCTCTCCCTTGAATTCTCCGGTACTCAGGTTGGATTTTATAGCGTAGCTAGATCGGATGGCGGTTTCGGCAAAGTCGAGATAATGGATCGTGACGGAAACATCGTGTTAACGACGATTGTGGAAACCTACTGTCGCTACACTGAGGAGTCGCTTAAATTCCTCAGCCCTAAGCTCGAAGATGGCGACTATACCCTGACATTGACCGTTCTCGGTGAGCGATTTTTCTGGCAGGCGAAAACCACTACTTGGGGAAGCAGTGACGATTACGTTTCTGTATCCAAATTCCTGATCTCTCACTAGAGCCAATATACTAGCCAAGGCAGTCCAGATGAAACCTTCAACACAAATGCCCAAGCGCGAGAACCGAATGCTCTTCTGGTTGCTAGTCGCAAACGTGATAGCAACCGTTCTCCATTACGTGGATAACATCTACTATTTTCACCAATATCCAGAGCCCGATTGGCTCAATCCGCATATAGTCGACGCATTCTGGTTCGCGATGACTCCCTTCGCTGCGTTAGGTTACGTACTTTTCAAAAAAGACCGATTTCATCTCGGATGCATTTCCCTCTACATTTATTCATCTGCGAGCCTTCTGGTGCTAGGCCATTACAACTACGGAGATATTTGCTCTATCTCTTTTCGCATTAACTTTTTCATACTGTTTGAGGCCACTCTAGCCTCAATTCTTATGCTCTATGTCGCTTTCTTACAGTCTAGCCTATTTAGAAAACTGCCTAATCAACTTTCGCCTAACTGAATAATCGCGGCACCTGTCGAGGTTTCTTAGCCAGAAACACCACCTAAATCCGCAACCTAATTCCCAACCATGAGAGCGGTAGCGATTGAATGCTCAAACGAAGAACTCCGTTGGCTTTCGGAAATAGATCCCCAGATCTCTGAGAGCACTTCATTCCCCTCTCCTCCCTTAAGCGGCACTCCGAAGATGATTGAGCTGATCATCGTCGGCTGCGCCCATTCAAATCCCGTTCAACTTGGCCACACGTTCTCGGAATGGACTTCCGCTCCAGTAACCATCTTTCTGCTTTCAACAGATGAATACCAAGAAAAGAGCCTGCAGTTAAGCCACTCTCCCGGCATCGGAAAGAACGTTCTCTTTTGCGAATCGAGGAAGGGCGCTTTTTCTGAAACAATTGAGCAAGCGAAACAAGCTCTCTCTGCTAGAGCAAAACTTACAAAAATTCCGTCTGATGCGCCGCTCCCGATTGGACCAAACGTGTCCGCCCGCAGCCTTCTTTTCAGACTCCTGTCCGAACTTCCTGAATACATCTATTTCAAGGATCGCGAAGGGCGATTCTTAGCGGTTAGCAAATACCTCGCTGACTCCACCGGTTTGTCCTCGCCAGAGGAAGCGATTGGAAAAACGGATTACGATCTCTTCGATCCTGAGCATGCCCATGACGCCGACTCGGACGAACGTAGTCTAGCTGAGGGGCTGTTAACCTACCTCGAAAAGGAGGAGTACGTAACTTGGAACGACAACAGGATTTGGGTTTACTCCTATAAACGTCCTCTCCTCTCACCGTCTGGTTTCGTGCTCGGGACCTACGGCATCTCTCGCGACATTACTCAAACGAAGCGGCTCCAGGAAGACGAGAAAGCACGTCACAAGCAGCTTTCCGACGAGATGGAGCTCGCTAGAAGCCTTCAAAAAAGCCTGCTGCAACAAGCCTTCCCCATTTTCTCGAATCCGGACGGATCGCGAAAAGTTCGCTTCGCGGTTAAGCATGTAGCTTCCACTAAACTAAGCGGCGACTTCTATTCGATCACCCTCACGCCAAACGGGCAGGCCGTAATTTTCCTAGCTGATGTGATGGGGCACGGGGCCAGTGCCGCGATGATAACCGCGATGCTCTATGCTGCGGTCAAGGAGCTGGAGGGAACTTGCGAATCTCCCGAAGATTTCATGCTGGAGATCAACAACCGACTTCACGCTTGGCTCGAAGGAACAGAGCAGATTGTCTTTGCAACAGGCATTTGCTGCGTTCTCGATTTCGAAAACAAAGTCGCAAAAGTCTGCCAAAACGGAAGCAACCATTTCTTCCGAATTAGGGAGGGCTATGTAGTCTCGGAGCAAGAGAATCCCTTCCCTATCAACCCAGCGCTCGGCCTCACACCCCAAACGCAGTTCGAGACCTTCAGCTTTCCGTTGGAAGAAGAGGAAACCATCGCCTTCTTCACCGATGGAATCCTCGAAGCCCGCAATCAAAACGAAGAACCCTTTGGGCAGAAGCGTCTTTCGGAGTTTCTCATCGAAGATGCATCAACAAATCTGTACGAAAAATTGGATTCGTTGCACAAATCCTTGCAGAACTTTACTCGTCGCAGCCAAGAAGAAGACGACCTTTGCGTATTGATCGCAAAGATCGGAGCATAGGAATTGTCGCTCGGAAAAAGGTGAAACGGTAAGACACGCCCACATTTTATTCCGAAGGATTGGGTACTTGCACAATTAATTTCAAATATCTCGGTAAATTCGAATCCAGATTCGGGTTTGCTAAGATCTCCCATACCTCTCCTGAGAGCCGACCATTCAAAAATATTTAGAAGGAGCAGGCGTGTCTAATTAAGCGTATTGGACTGCCTTATTTCGTTAAAATCTTAGTGTTTTTTACTTTTTGAATTTAGGTATTTTTGCTTTTACAAGGTTGCCACAAGGCAAAATCTAACTCGTAAAAACAAAATATGAAAGCACTAGAAAAACTAGAAGACGAATTCAAATTGTTCACTCGCAATCCGAGAATGAACCTAGCTCACAAGCAGATCCTAGGCGGTCTATAAAGAAACTTTCGACTATCCTCACGGATAGTCGAAAACACCATTTTCCATGAAAGACAGGCTACCTTCACAAACAATTTCATTGATCCGCGACTCACTGAGAGATCTAGAGATTCTCACTGCCGAGACTTCGTTCATTGAAGCGACGTCAGGCATCTACTCCGTGACCGTCGAAGATATTAATAACGGAGTAAGTACGAACGGTAAAGGCACGACCAAAGAACTGGCTTTAGCCAGTGCATACGCCGAGTTCATGGAACGACTCCAAAATGACGCCCTCTACAATAACCCTGTCTTCAAATCACTCAGCTCGAAACCCCATTTCTTCGCAGATGAGGAATACACTGACGTCCAAACGCTCAACCCTACTGAACGAAAACTAATTTCCGAGATAATCGGAGGAGCTTCAGAAAAGGTAATTCAAGCGCGCGACAAGATATCCACCGTACCAGCTTTCCACTACAACTCCGGTCGGATCATACGCTTCCCCAATCGCTTGCACTCCGTTTTTATGGGTTCAAACGGTATGTGCGCCGGCAATACGCCCGAGGAAGCCATCACTCAAGGTCTGTTCGAGATCTTCGAAAGAAACTCCATACGAGCAGTCTATGAAAAAGAAGCAACATTCCCCATTTTCAAAGATTCTCTACTGGAGTCCCTTGGCGTGCTAGGGATGATTTCGAAGCTAAGGAAGCATGGAATCGCAATCAAGGTACTCGACGCTTCTCTGAACGGCGAATTCCCCGTAATCTCTGTCGTCGCAGTAGACCTCGAAAACAGTCACTACAAAGTAGGCTTCGGGTCAGACACGCATATCAAGACCGCAATAGAGCGAACCATAACGGAAATATTCCAAGGGTTAAACATAGAGTCTTTCAAGGAAAGTCTGCAAGACACCTACCTGACGAAACATCACAATGAAAGGTTGGAATTAACCAAAAGCTATTGCACCGGAACTGGGAGATACAGAAGCGAATACATAAACGAGACCCGCACTACCTCTACAATTCCGGACTGCTTCAAAATTCATGATGAACCCAACGAGGCGAAGCTCAAGCTATTGTTGACCCATCTAAAAGGAAGAGGTCTGGATATCTACATTAGAAACAACACCGTATTCGGTTTTCCGGCCTTCAACATTCATGTATCCAAACTGTCAAATCCATACTCTGCCACAGAGGAGCATATCGCCGACATACTAGCTTATCCAGAGGCTGCCGAAATCCTTAGGCGAGGGAAAAATGCATCATCAGATCAACAATCACTAGCTACGGAAATTTTCAGTCGAATAATAAAGTCTCCAGAATTCAAATACTCCTTCAGCACAGACAACTCGACGAAGATTCTTTTTCCTCATCTCTCTAGAGTTCGAAGAGGCTCGTCTGATTTCGACGCGTACTTTTCGATAGCACGTCTCGCTCACTCAACAGGCAACTACATGCTCGCGTTCCAAAGCCTTCAGGAATACGAGAAAATGGTAAATGTAGTCAACAGTTCGATACTGTCTCTGTACAAACAGTTCTTCCTGTTAATGCATCACCTCGAAGACAGCACCAAAGTCGAATCAATTCTCGTCGACCTATTCGGACCTTCAGCGCGGGAAGAGATACAACCTCTATTCGACAACGACAACGCCCTCGAGAATACAAACTACCCCGATTGCCCGCACTGCCAAACTTGCAGCTACAAGGAACATTGCAATTTCGAAACTTGGAAAGCCACCCACGATAGGCTGACGAGAAAAATGATACAACCTGACCAGAACCTTCGAAAGGTTCTATACAGCGCGTCCCAACCAAGGTCCGCATGAGTATATTCAAACGAAACCCCGAATTCCTAAAACTTTGGTTCGGAACTTCAACATCCACCTTCGGCGATGCTCTTTTCACCATCTGGTCAGTATCCATTGTATACTCCTCGAGTAAGTCACCGCTTCTTGTGTCGCTGGTATTCCTGTCGGGAATGCTCCCCGATATCCTCTTCCAGCCGATAGCCGGAGCAATCGTCGACAGATACAATCCGAAGAAAATCCTCTCAATATCGGCAACCGCGCAAACGATCCCCTTGATCGGTGTAGCGTTGCTCGCCTACACCGATTCCAAATATCTCACGGCTTCTATAATCATTTTCAATGTAATAGAATCGATCTTCAATACTGCTTACCATAACTCTGTCTACGTCCTAACGCCCGCGACAACTCAGAATGAAGATATTGTTTCAGCGAATTCCGCGATCCGGTCAGCCAGCGAAATATCCAACATTCTAGGTTTTGCACTAGGCGGCTTTCTACTGGCCCATCTCGGATCCATCACGGCGATCGGAATAAACGTGGCATCTTTCGCGATCGTCGCACTAGTGGGGTACTTCCTGAAGATTCCAAAGAAACTGGAAAATCGCGAAAACGAGAACTCCTTCCAGTTGAACGATTTACTGTTGGGATTTAAGTACACTATCAAAATTAAGCGGCTAAGATTCTTTATCATTTGGGCAGCAGTCGGCAATCTAGCGCTAGCCCCAGTAATGATACTCCTGCCGTCAGTGGTGGACAGGCTTCACCCGGGAAATGAAGCCCTTCTTGGATTGCACTATGTCTCCATGAGCATCGGGGGGCTACTTGGTTCTCTAACACTACCGCTCCTCAAGTTGCCAGCCGACAAAAAGTTCTTCGTGGTATCCACAAGTTTTCTCGCCCTCTTCACCGCAGTGATCGCATTTACGAGCCACACGTCACTCAGCCTGGTTTGCGTCTGCATGATATCGATGACAATGGTAGTATCCTCAATTCAAGTCGTATCCGAATTTCAGAAAACCGTCGATATCGACATCCTCGGCAAGTCCATTTCAAGCTTCGAATTCTTCGGATCCCTCGGGCTTCCCTTTGCGATCATTGCGAGCGGCTTCTTTTCTACAGTCTTCAGCATCGAGTCCATTCTCCTCTGGGCGGCCGTCCTTCTGCTTGCGGTAGCAACCTACGCCATGGTTTCAGACTCACTTAAAACAAACTCAACCGGTCTGGAGCCATCGGAGTAGAACTGTCCAACATTAGAAAGTCGTACAACGACAAGCGCGTTCTCGTCGATGTATCCCTCAGCGTGGAGGACGATGAGAACACGTTCATAATCGGCCCGAACGGATCTGGAAAATCCACACTCCTGAGAATTCTCGCAGACGTCGATCGAACATTCCGGGGACACAGAGCCGGACCTAGCAGAGGAGATATAGCATACGTTCCTCAGGAGATCACCTACCAATCGAGCGATAGGACTGTTCTGCAACATCTGCACGACCAAGCCATCCACTCCGAAACGATAGCTCTAGCGATCAAAGCGATGCATGGAATGGGTCTTTCCCGAAAATTCGACCTCGAGAGAAGACTCTGCGAACTCTCCGGAGGGGAGAAGCGAAAGTTAGAACTCTCTATCGCGTTCAGCTCGCAAGCGGAACTGGCATGCCTCGACGAACCAACCAACGACCTGGATGCCGCTGGCATCCACTGGCTACAGTCCGCTATACAGAACTCCTCAATCCCGATCGTATCGATAACTCACAACAGCGAGTTGCTCGAGGATAGCCTCAACCGCTATATACGCATAGAAGACGAAGGCTCATCCATCGTCAGTTTCAGAGGTCTATTCCAGGATTACCTCGAAATGAAGTCGAGACAACTCTCGTCGAGCTGTCATCAATACCTTCAGGCAAAGGAGGAGAAGAAACGCTTGGAACAAGCTATCAACAAGAAGCGAAACTGGGCCATAAAAGGCCAATACAAGAAACCTAAAGACAACGACAAAGGAAGAATCAAAGCTGCTCGAGAGCGTTCAATGAAATCTGCAAGGCAAGCAAAAGCGATGGAGACTAGGTACGATCGCCTGCCTGACCCCACCAAGCCTTTCGAAAAGCCTGTATTTAGATGGGACCTACAATCGAACAACAAGAGCCACAGGCCTGTTATATCCGTGATCAACGCAACCGTAGGATACTCCGGGCACTTCGAGCTTGGCCCCATTGATCTCAATATAACCGCAGGATCGAAGTGGCTTATAAAAGGTCACAATGGAATCGGCAAGACCACACTTCTCCGATCCTTTACAGAACCGGGCCTTGTTCTTGACGGGAAAATAGAGGTCAAACCCAACGTTCGCATAGAGTACCTTTCCCAAGAGATATGTAGCCTCAGACAAGAATTAAGCATTCTTCACTATCTAGTTGAAGAATCCCGATCTACCACACAACAGTGCATGCACGCTCTTTCTCTCGCTCAATTCCATAGATCGAGATGCAACGAGCTCGTGAGCGAGTTGAGTTCCGGAGAGCTAGTCAAACTCGTGCTTTGCTGCCTTTCACTTAAATCTCCACAAGTCATTGTGCTGGACGAACCCACGAATCACTTGGACTTCGAAGCCTGTCAGATAGTCATCGATGCACTAAGTGAATACGACGGAACCTTGGTCATAGTAACCCATGAGGCCAAATTTGAGGAAGCCCTTCCATTGATCAAGGTCGTGCATCTAGAGGAGATTTCCTCAAAGCGATTCGTTCATCCGAAGGCGGCAAGGCTCTGATATAGGCTCAAAGATTCAGCAGAGGAAGTTCAAATACTAGAGGAGACTATCATCCAAACACCATTCTCTTGCCGAGACAGTATTGACCTTCCTTCCCTCGAGCCAAACAGAAAGCCTCCGCAAAGTGGTACGTACTTGTTTTACGGATACTCTCCCTACTCTTCTCCATGAAAATAGGTCGTATACGCTTCGTCGGCGATTTCGTAGATTGGGACTAGCGAAACCGAACCTTCCTTGGTTTTGGCCAAATAATGTCCGGACTGCCAATCGCGCCCCGAAACGTACTGGTGCTCGTACTTGGAAACTATGGAATCCAAGGAAAGACTTGGCTCAGACTCGGTCAAAGCGGCCAAGACAACCGGTCCGTCGAGAAGCGCGAATCGGTTTTCGCCTCCCGGGAGTGGCTCGAGTACCAAACGCTTCGAAAAAGCTACGCGAACGGTGGATTCAGTCCACTTGCGCTCGATCTTCAAACTGCCATCGTCGGACAAACCGGCCTTGACCGGTACGCCGTCGATCGTGATTTCCGCTTTCCCAATCGCCCAACTGGGTTGACGGATTTTCAAAACCCAAGGATCCGTACTCTCACTTTCAACGGCGAGCTCGACAACAAAACGGGTGAGCTCATCGGTACGAACGAAATTCTGCCCGCGGTCGCTTGTGTCTACCATTTGGCGAATACGAATCTCATTTCCGCTTGCGCCAAAGGCAGCTTCGGAAGCCAGGAACTGCCCTACTGTCACTCCTTCGTCCGAAATGTAGTATACAAGATCCTCATACATCGATTGGGCCTGCACCAGCGTTCCATGACAGCACCAGAAGTCATGCGTCTCCGTTCCCCAAACCTTTTTGGAGCCGGGTTCGTTCGGCAAAAAGTAGGCGATCATCCCGGTGTGGGGATTCTGCTGAGCGAGGATTCCATTGTACAATGCCCGTTCGATGTAGTCCGCGTAGCGGGCTTCTCCAGTCCAGCGATACAGATAGTCGGCAACACGTATCATGTTATACACGGTGCAATGCTCCTGCGTGCGGCTTCCGAGAAAGCGTCCAAACTGCTGAGGAGGAATCCAAAATTCGCCTGCGTTGCTACCCGTCGTAGCGAACATTCCCCTATCCTCGACTCCCTGTTTCCAAAACGCCTCTACAACCTCTCGGTAGCGTTCGTCTCCAGTTACTTCATACAAGCGTGCCGCTCCTTGAATCCAAGGCACGCTCGCGTTGGCGTGGTCGTTCGTCAACGCGTCCTCGCCTTCCAAAAGGCGACGGAACAGGTCCGGCATCGCGTAGCGGGACGCTAGCTTCAAGTAGCGTTCATTTCCGGTCACGGCATACAGATCCGCCCAGAGCTCAAGCATGCCCGCGCACTCGCCGCCATAGACCGCTTTGCCATGACCTTCATCGATCATACGCCGCGTCCAGTCGTCGAACCAGATGGACGCCTTATCAAGGACCGCCAAAGCTTCCTCATCACCAGAAAACCGATACGCGTCAAACAATCCCATCAGAGTCTTATGTAGCGTGTACTGGGGTGACCAAATCGGCCTACCGTCAACCAAATAGGCGAAGTACTCTTCCGGAATGGAAGCGACCCATTGGCCACCATTCAACTCCTGACAATGCTCAAGCTGCTCAACGACCTCTCTGGCTCGAGCAGCCATCAAGGGATCATGGTCAACCGCTGCGTAGTGAGTAGCTGCCGAAAGCCAGTGACCCGCGAAATGCCCGCGCAACTGATAGTGCGGAGCCTCCCAGCCCTGGTGCAGTTTTTCGGAAGGGTCGTCTATCCGTATGCCGGCTTCAAGCATGTGATTTTGCAGCAAGTTTCGGGTACCCAATCGCAGAAGGTACGCCTTCGTCAGCTCGCGCCGCTCTTGGAAAAGGCCGGGCAACAAAGAGACCTCGCCCAGCGAGCTGCTCGTAAGTCTTGGCTTGGGCAGTTCCGAGCTGATTTCCAGCTTTTGCTCCCCCGGATCTTCAGAGACGCTATTGATCTGGATCACCTGGGAAGATGCCGAAACGGCGACTAGAATCGGGAGGGAGTAAAGAAGGGTTCGAATGGGTAAGTTTCTTCTGCGCATCGGTCTATTTAACCGTAAAAGGACAAGAATGACAATGTCTGCCCCCAACCAGTTTTTAAGCGAAACCCACATCATAGGTCCCGAGTGCCGGGAACGGGCACTGGACAACGAACGTTTCCCCATCCTCAAAAACGCCCCTTTCATCTGGGTAGGATACAGCGTGCTTAAGCCGCCCTACCGCATTGTCAGACTCAATTCAGTACACAGCCACATCATCGTTTCGGTCTCCGGAAAGGGGCGAACATTGATCGATGGGCAGTCTGTCGACTGGGAACCGAGGCAAGCCCTTCTGGGACCTGTCGGCAAGCACCATGGCTTCGAAATCGCCGGTTCGGAACCATGGACCATTGCGTGGATCTTCTTCGACGACCACCCATCATCCCCCGCCCTAAAAGGGCAAAAAGTAGAACTCGTCGACTCGCCGTCTAACGACTTCGAAACAACCGTTTCAATGCTTCTGCACGAAGCGTCTGGCCCCGCTCAGCCGAATGTCATGGCCGCGCTTGTAACCATACTCGACGCAAACGCTCGCAGACTCGCCGGTTCCGAGGAGGTCGACCAACGACTTTGGAAGCTCTGGGAAAAAGTCGAGAGCAACCTGGCATACCCTTGGACGACTTTGGAGATGTCCCGCTCCGCGAATATGAGCGAAGAGCATCTGAGGCGACTCTGCCAAAAGGATTACCAGCGCAGCCCCATGAGGCATCTAACCAAACTCCGAATGAGCCGTGCCAGCGTCATGCTGAAATCCTCCACGATGAGCATTGAGGAAATCGCAAGCAAAGTCGGCTACGCCTCCGTCTATTCCTTCTCCGCCGCCTTCAAACGCCAAACCGGCTACTCGCCCGGAAAAACTAGATCCCGCTAATAGTCGATTCGGAAACTATTTTGGAAGTCGTCAAGTAACCGATCCATCAGTGAACTCTTCAGAAGGACGCGTTGCTCATCTGACAATGTTAACACGCAACTCAAAAGAAAAACAAACGACAGCCATGCTTACTGAGAGAACATGGGAATCGTAAATTGAGTTCGATAGTTAGCTGCAATGTCCATCCGGTTAAGATCACTCTAAGAACCAAAGTACATGCTTCCAATCCATCAGGACTATCGTTCAGCTAAGCTTCCGAAACTTACAGACATAACCTAGTAAAGTTACCAAACATGCAAAGAGGTCGGAGGACGCTAGTATCATCTGGCGATTAAAAACTGCCACTGTTCGAAGCACCTATGCCTAAGGAATGCGGTAGGGTATTACCCTGTTTTCGCTGATTTCAAACAGAACAACGAGCAACCGCAGAGGCTTTGGGTACTTGCCAACTCTGGCACCGGAAAAATGCTAGGGAGCTAGAATAGGTGTTATGTGCCTAAACATTTAAGGGCTAACTTTTCCCAAAATGGATACCTTGTCTGGCTTTCCCTAAAGCTTAGCCGGAGGAAAAAGCTGCATGCCTAGGCAATCGGCGTTGACCGAAATCCTTCAACATGTGAAAAAATTTGCTCCGTATTCCTTTGCGCCGACAAAGTAAAACTATCTGTCGAGAGAGCACCTACAACCGCATTTGAGGCTAACCCTACTCTGTGATGCAGCCGGAATTCATCTCCAACGATACAGTAATCCCAATGGGTGAAAGCAAAGTTATCTTTGCTGAAAAAACAAAGCAAAACCTATCTTAGACCGAACAGGAAACTTCTCGGTTGGAGCTAGAACTAAGCTGAAACTAATTTAGGAATTGTTGGTTGAATCACTCGAAATGCCCAACTTGCCGAGCTGAAAAAGTCCGAAATCGGATGGAGAAGATATGCTCCAGTCTGCGATTTTTCAAAGCCATGAATCAGCAAAATCTGCCTGAAAATCATGAGCTAAAAAGAAGATTTAAGCTGTTTGACCTAGATTGATGAAGAAGAAAATCGGATAGAGAATCCTCGCTAAACCAATCCAGAACACCGGAGCAGCTTTAACCGGCAGGGCGGTAAGCACTCAAGTTTTTAGAAGAATTCATCCGAGAACGAATTCAAAAACCAAAGAAATTTAAGAAGCTAGTCCTGGATGTAGAGGAGCAAAATCCGAGCGATGATCGCCCCAGTTTTAGTGTTGGAAATTAAACGTCGATCGCATCTCCGTGGAAGGAACTCAGGCAGCCTGCAAAAACATCAAGCTCTACAGATCGAGGATATCGCAGGCAAAACTCACAACTCTACACGTGGTCAAAATTCATGGACTGTTGCCCCTAGGCTTCATTGATTGTCAGTCTCGTTACCAAAAAAGTTTGGGGTGAAAAAACACAAGATTTGGCCAGCCAAAACCATTTTTGTTGTGTGCTTTCGCCCAGTTCCACAGGGCCGCCCAAACCCATCTCCACTTTTTGCAGAGTACGCTTAATCGCGATACCGGCTACCTACCGAAGACTAAATTTGGCAAGGGGTTTCGGACCCCGAAAACTCGCGAGATGAGAGCCAGGACTCGCAATCCGTCGTCAAACCTTCCTTTACTGTGAAAAAAATCAACTGAAATCGCAGCATTTCCCCAGAGAGCCTCAGTTTCACTCAAGCTATCTAACAATGTTTCGGGATCACCGGAACTTGCATGATAGCATGCTTTTTAAGGACGCTGAGTTTTAGTGAAAACCACATAAAGACTATAAGTGTGAGTTCCTCTGCCAAGAAGAGCACTGGACTTCTAATTCTCTGTGATCTCTCAAAGAAAACCTTTGGCCGAGTGGGCTTAAAAATAGCGAAGGCCGCCCTTGTCCGGGTGGCCTTCGCTATGCGTGGCTTTGGGCGAATGACACGCTTTCCGAGAGCGGAGCTGGCCTGAAGGTCAGGCTGTCCTTCGGCTGGCTGGCATCTGCCAGTCGGGTCCGAAGTTGAGCTCTGGATAGGCGGGCGGAGCTAAGCGTCTGGCCGGACGTCGCGACTGGCCGGATACTTCTATTCCGCCGATTTTCGCCAGGTAGCGGACGGCGTTCAGAAAGGAGACGTCATCCCTAAGCATGATATAGGCTATATTATCCCCCCTTTCGCCCGTTACCTGGCAGGAGAAGCGGTTGAGGTCCGTATTTACGTATATGGGCCCTTCGTTTCCTTTGCCCGAAAATGGGCTCTCCCCTACGAAGTAGCCATCCCGATCGAAGAGATCGGTGTCTTGGGCTACGATATCGGCTAGGGATACGCGGCGTTTCACTTCGGCGACTTTTTCTTTGGATATGAACATTAGTTTTATGGATTTGGTTTTTGTCCCCAATTTTCGTATACCGCCTACTGGACGGCGGCTTTAGGATCGCGGCAGGGGACGCTTGCCGCGACTTGTTGAGATGGCTTCGAGCTGGCGCTCGAAGGAAAGTGAAGGAGTCAAGGTCCGAATCGGAGCTACGTATCCGTTTTTTGTTTACATTAAAGATTGCAACGGGACCGAGCGGGGCCTAATATCGGGCCATGACCCGACATTTCGAAAATGACCTTTTGGACTCTTGCAGACGCTCGGCGGACTTTCCCGTCGGCAACCACTACGCCCGCTATTTCCGCGACTACATAGGATACCGGATCGGTACCGAAAACCAGGACAAGTCGGGAACCGACCATGTGGTGCTTACCCGCAACGGAAGCTATTGCGTAGACATTAAGGTCAGGGGTGAAGACCCGCTGGCCTGGGGCGTGGACGATCTCGCGGTCGAGCTATACTCCTGCGTCGAAAACGAGGTTCGCGGCTATCAGGACAAGACGACGACCCACCTGATGTGGATATTTCCCAGCACCGGCAGGTCGGTGCTGATCCCATTCGGCGCGTTCCGCAAAGTATACGACGCCTGCTTCGACTATTGGGACTTCTGGCTGGCGGAACGGCCGCAAGCCAGCCGACATAGGGGAAGCGTATACCACTCGACTCACTGCTTCGTGCCGACTGGCCTCTTCGGGAGATACGTCCTCCGCCACCAAGGCGACGCGGCTGGGGCAAACTGATGGTCGCCAAGGCGAAGCCTCTCCAAGGGCATGACCCGGAATCCCAATCAATAAAGGATCCATTCAAGAAAATGGTTGAGGTGGAACAAGACGAGTCGCGCGAAGCGGGGCTCGGATTGTTCGTTGAGGAAAAAGCGAACTGTGTGGATATCGTATTCTGCCGTCGGCAAGGGAACTCAAGGCATCCTTGGAAAACCGGCCTAGCATTGATACCGATTGGACCAGTATGAAGATGAACTATCTCGAACTGCTTGGTTCCGACCTGAAATCGGAACCCCTTGTCGACCTATTCGAGCGGCATGATGTCAGCGTCGTCTACGAGTACGATCGGAAGTACGAAAACCGGCCCGATCGGTACGTAGCCCAAATCCCTTCCCTCGGGCTGGAGTTCATCTTCGACGACCAAAGGAAGCTGCAGGAGCTGTTCATCAAAAGCCTGGGCACACTAGCGGGCGGCCCTTTCGCATGCGACGAAAGCCTTAGGGTATTTGAGGACAAAGGCGAAGCGGAGGAATTCGCCAGGCGGAACTCGATAGAGTTCACGGAAGCGACCGAGGACGAGATGGGTTTCGACATATGCCGGATCAGGTTCCTGCGCGACGAGTATTCCATAGAATATCAATTCGTCCGGTCCGCCCTGCACATGATCACAATCCGGAAAGGAAACGCCTGAAGCGGCCTTTCAAGCGAACTTCGCGAATTGCCTTGCAGAGATTCAAGTCTGACGAGCTTAGGCATGCGAAAAATAGAGAATTCTGGATACAGCCGCGACAGCACTCAATCGAAGTATCGGGCTTTATCCTCACCGGGCCGAGATACGCGAGGATGGCGATAATGTTCAGCCCTTCGCGCAACGCTTAGGCGTCCCAGGCTCTTGCCAAAATAATTGTATAGCATAACCGAGCATCTGATTCGACAGGTATGCATTGCACGCCTAATCATCCTGCAACGTGCCCGAAAACGATCCTCACTTCGCAGCCTACAAACCGATTCGCAACAAGCTCCGAAAGCTAAATCCCCATAGCATCCTCAAGCTCGTAGCAGACAAGCTTTTTGAAGTCGAAAATCGCGGGATAGAGGTAATGCGCCACTTCCAACCCTGGAACATGTTGCTGCTATTGAGGTGGTCCATTCAGGAAATCGATACGGTTGCCCATCGCAGGCCTGATGCGACTCAAAACGACTTCCACCAGCTTTTGAACCAAATCCACGAGATGGATGCCCTTTCGCTTCCGGATGATTACGAGCACGTGATACTATTTCTGCGAACGCTTTCCTACCAGCAATTCGCCCTGCAACGCGGTCCAGACGGGTCAGCTATCGCCCGGATGAACCTACTATTTGGCGGGCTGAAAAACGGGCACGAGTATCAAACACAATTCAAAAAACAGACTGGAATCTCGATTCTAGACTGCCTGGATCTCTGCTACGCCACTGCAACAATCTTCATAGCCCGCACACCTTCACGCACAATACAGCCGCAGCTATACAGACTGATCAAAGATTCGCTACCTCCTTCGGCTATCGAGGATTTCCTCGTGCTTATTTCTACAACGCCAACAGAAGTTCAAAGTCGACTCGCCAACGATCCCGATTTCAAAAACCAAACAATCGCCGAACAAAGCATCCTTCCCTCGCCGTTTTTAGACACCCCCATTATTCGAGTTGGTCAATCAAAGTACCGAGTGCTGTCTCCAAGACTGGTCTTAAGAAGAATAGAGTCCGTAATCTACCGGACTCTCAAGACTGGCAATCCGAGCTTTGGTGTGAAGTTCGGTCGCATCTTTGAGGCCTATGTCCACGACTGCCTCAGATCCGCAGAGGTCGACTGCCTGTCAGAGAACCAACTTAACCGAACATTTGGCGGCGAAGGTAAATGCGTCGACTTCCTGATCCGAGAGGACGAGTGCAACATCCTGATCGATGCCAAAGGCGTCGAGGCTAACCTTCCCGCACGCATCGCAAGATCGACATCCTACCTAATCTCCAAGCTTAGAACCTCAGTCCAAAAAGGGATAGAACAGGGCATGGAGACGCAAATAAGAGCGCTTTCGAGCGATAGCCTCAAAAGAGAAATTCGCATTAACCCGTGTGAGCCCTTCCTGCTTATAGTCACTTACGATCACTTGCATCTGGGCTCTAGCTACGACCTCGAATCGATTCTCGGCGATTCCATGCTCTCGAAGTTGAGAGAGAAATATGGCGACCCGCTTCCCGTTCCACTGGGAAACATATTTTTCGCCAGCATAGAGGAATTTGAAGATCTTCTGTCGGCAATTCGCACTAAGGAGATATCATCCTTTGGAGGCTTCTTCCGATACGCCCGAGAACAAGACCTCGACCCCAGAACACGTAAAATGGACCTCTATCTGCATTTGGCAGAAAGGATCAAAAATCCCGAGAGGCTACCTATTCTGCAAGAGTCACTGACCCAAATAGCGCGCCGCGTGATCCTCCGAATTCCGGACGCGTACAGAAATGGAGCGAAAACCAAAGCATTCCTCAAATAATTTGCATCATCCCCCATGAAGCACTTGACAAAGAAACGATCATTATCTTTTTTATGCATCATAACCGATGAACATTAAACACTGTAGACTAGCTGATATTGTCGAGATCTTCCCTGGATACCCATTTCGCGGCCCCGTCGAAGAAAAGGAACGCGGCAGTCATTATGTGCTTCAGCTCAAGAATGTGCAGTTAGGCCGGCGTATTGACTGGAACAACTGCACAAGAACCGACCTGCCTGGCAAAAAGGAACCCGACCTACTCGAAGAGGGGGATTTGGTTTTCGCAGCTCGAGGTGTGCACAATCACGCTTTCGCAATAGGCATAAAGGGCGACAGCTCGCCATACGTGGCCTCGCCCCACTTTTTCCATCTGCGCATCAAGCCGAATGAACAGATTTACGACGAGTTCCTCGCCTTCTTGCTAAACTACGGACCGAGCCAAAATTATTTTCAAAAAGAAGCGGCAGGCTCGCTAACTAAGAGCATCAAGCGTTCGACTCTCGAAAACACCCCCATCTGCATACCTTCCGTAGAACGACAGATCGCTATGAACGACTTAGTCTACGCCATCCGCCAAGAGAGAATTACCGCGGAAAGGCTCATCCAAGTTGGGGAATTTAATCTTCATGCCCTCGCCAACAACGAAATGCTCCGCTCCACCAGAGATTAACCATTTCCTCCAAACCAAGGTGTACCGACCGCGATCGCCGACCTCCACCTAAGACCCAGAACCTTTCCACCTGTATCCGCGATGTCCGAAAAAGTAAACCAAGACACCATCAACAAGGCCCTTTGGTCCGCCTGCGATACCTTCCGCGGCACCATTAGTGCCGACACCTACAAAGACTTTGTACTCACCATGCTCTTCCTCAAGTACATCTCCGATGTATGGCAGGACCACTACGACGAATACGCGAAGGAGCATGGCGACGAACCAGACCTGATCGAAGCCCTCATGGAAACCGAGCGCTTCAAGCTCCCTAAAGAAGCCTCCTTTCAATCGCTCTACCAGCATCGCCACGAGCCGGGCAACGGCGAGCGCATCGACCAAGCTCTCCACGCCATCGAAGAGGCCAACGGCAACAAGCTTCGCGACGTAGGCAAAAGCGTCTTCCAGGACATCACCTTCAACACCGACAAGCTCGGCGAAGAGAAGCAGAAAAATACTATCCTACGCCACCTTCTGGAGGACTTCGCCAAGCCCGAGCTCGATCTCCGCCCAAGCCGCGTCGGCACTCTCGACGTCATCGGCAACGCCTACGAATACATGATCAAGCTCTTTGCCGCCAGCGGCGGACAAAAGGCAGGCGAGTTCTACACCCCACCCGAAGTCTCAGAGCTCATTGCCGAGCTGCTCGATCCCCAGCAAGGCGACACCATTTGCGACCCTGCGTGCGGATCTGGTTCCCTACTCATGAAGATCGGCCGCAAGATCCGCGACCACCACGACAGCAAGCAGTACGCCCTCTACGGCCAGGAAGCCATCGGCTCCACCTGGTCTCTCGCCAAGATGAACATGTTTCTGCATGGCGAGGACAACCACAAGATCGAATGGGGCGACACCATCCGCAACCCCAAGCTGCTCGACAAGAACGGCGACCTCCACCACTTCGACATCGTCGCAGCCAACCCCCCCTTCTCCCTCGACAAGTGGGGCCACGAAGACGCTGCCAATGATCCCTTCGACCGCTTCCGCCGCGGCGTCCCGCCCAAGTCGAAGGGCGACTACGCCTTCATCCTTCACATGATCGAGACCCTCAAGCCCGGCTCCGGACGCATGGCCGTCGTCGTGCCCCACGGCGTGCTCTTCCGCGGCTCCAGCGAGGGCAAGATCCGCCAACAGCTCATCGAGGAAAACCTGCTCGACGCCGTCATCGGCCTGCCCGAAAAGCTCTTTTACGGCACCGGCATCCCCGCCGCCATCCTCGTATTCAAAAAGCAGCGACAGGCTGACGACAAAGTTCTCTTCATCGACGCCTCCCGCGAGTTCAAGGCCGGCAAGAACCAGAACCTGCTCGACGAGGATAACATCCAGAAGATCCTTGCAACCTACCGCGATCGCTCGGTCGTCGACAAGTACAGCTACCTCGCCACCAAAGCCGAGATCGCCGAGAACGACTACAATCTGAACATCCCCCGCTACGTCGACACATTCGCCGAGGAAGCCGAGATCGACCTCATGGACATCCGTGAGAAACGGAAAATACTAAAGCGACAACTCGCCGATCTCGAAACCGAAATGGACAAACATCTAAAGGAGTTGGGTTATGGTGCTTAACTTTAAAGAAGCACGCCTCTCCTCTGTAACAACCTTAATTACCAAAGGAGCAACTCCGACCACTTACGGCCACGACTTCACCGATGAAAATGAGGATGCTATACTCTTTCTCGGTGCTTTCAACTGCTCTATCGAAGGCCGTATCAAGTTGGACAAGAAAAAGTGGATTTCGAAAGAAGCGGACAAGTCTATCAAACGCTCACGGCTACAGAAGAACGATTCCCTTTTCTGCATCGTTGGTAATACTATTGGAAATAGTTGCCTTATAGAGGAGAAGGTCGTTCCCGCGAACATCAACCAAAATGTCGCGCTAATTCGCCCCAACTTCAAGAAGCTGAATCCACAGTTCCTTTCATACAACTTAAGGTCCAGCCGGATACAGTGGACAGTCATTCAAGAGGCATCCACTCAAGCTCAACCCAGCCTAAGCCTCAAGCAAGTAGGAGACTTTTCGATCCCACTCCCTCCTCTATCCGAGCAAAAGAAGATCGCGAAGATATTGTCGATTTGGGACGAGGCGATTGTCACCACTGAACAACTACTCGCCAA
The DNA here is from genome assembly GCF_014230145.1 of Pelagicoccus albus. NCBI lineage: Bacteria > Pseudomonadati > Verrucomicrobiota > Opitutia > Puniceicoccales > Pelagicoccaceae > Pelagicoccus > Pelagicoccus albus. Next base: position 387,426 of record NZ_JACHVC010000007.1, on the reverse strand, counting down.
CAGCCAGCAGCAGAAGAAAGCCCTCATGCAGCAACTCCTCACCGGCAAGAAACGCTTCCCGGGATTTGCTGAATGGAAAACAGTCAAATTGAAATCGTTTATGACCGAGAGTCGGGTTCCAGGGTCATCGGGCGATGTCGCGAAAAAAATCACTGTCAAACTCTATGGACAGGGAGTTCTCGCAAAAGACGAAAAGCGGCTCGGTAGCGAATCGACAAAATACTATAAGCGCTCTGCAGGCCAATTCATCTACAGCAAATTAGACTTCCTCAATGGAGCTTTCGGAATCGTCCCTTCCGAGTTAGACGGCTATGAGTCGACACTTGATCTACCAGCCTTTGATCTGAACTCCAAAGTGGACTCAAGTTGGCTAATCAATTTCGTTTCCAGAGAAAGTTTCTATAAATCAAACATCGGACTGGCAAACGGAGGAAGAAAAGCCCGTCGCGTAAATCCAAAGGATCTTCTCAATCTGAAGATCAATGCTCCAAGCCTGGAAGAACAAAAAGCGATCGCAGCCGCTCTCAACACCGCCGACGCCGAAATCGCCACCCTCCAGCAAAAGCTCGACCGCCTCAAGCAAGAGAAGAAAGCCCTCATGCAACAACTCCTCACCGGCAAACGCCGCGTGAAAGTAGACAAGGAGGCCGCGACTGCGTAATGGAATCCCAAAAGCAAACCTATCTGCTCAGTCTCGTAGAGGAACTTTGCAAGCTACCCAAAGAAACAGAATGGGTTGAGTTTAAGCATAACAACGAGGATCCCGAAGCGATTGGAGAGTATATTTCCGCCCTCGCGAATTCAGCCGTTTACTGCGGAAAAGTTTACGCTTATCTCCTTTGGGGTGTCGAAGATACTTGCCATGAAATTGTGGGTACAAACTTCAACCCCTCCGCTGCCAAAGTCGGTGCCGAAGAGTTGGAAAACTGGCTGCTTCGGCTTCTCGCCCCTAAACTGAACTTCAGCTTCCACCTCCTTCAATTCGGAGAGAACACTGTAGTCCTTCTTGAAATACAAGCGTCAGCTCGTCAGCCCGTGCAATTCAAAGGACAAGAGTACATACGTATCGGCTCCTACAAGAAGAAGCTAAAGGAGCACCCAGAGCGCGAGCGAGAGCTCTGGCGAATATTCGACAGGACTCCTTTTGAACAACGCATAGCAAAGGCGCATTTGAATGGTCACGATGCTCTCGACCTACTCGACTTTCCCTCCTATTTCGAACTACTAAGTTTACCCCTCCCCTCCAATTCATTGGCAATTCTCGAATCCCTCGAAAGCGAAAGCATCATCCAACAAGACGATGCCGGGCTTTGGAATATCACCAACCTCGGAGCTATCCTTTTCGCCAAAAAACTAGATAGCTTCGGCGAGCTGCGTCGCAAAGCAGTCAGAGTGATTCAGTATAAGGGCGAAGGTCGTATAGTAACGGTCCGCGAACAAATCGGTTCCAAAGGGTATGCTGCCGGTTTTTCAGGCCTCGTTGAATACATAAACGGACTCCTTCCTTCAAACGAGGTCATCGGACAAGCCTTGCGAAAGAAGCTCCCCATGTTTCCCGAATTAGCGATTCGGGAGCTCGTAGCCAACGCCTTGATACATCAGGACTTTTCCCAGACAGGAAATGGTCCCATGGTTGAGATTTTCGACAGCAGGATGGAAATAACCAATCCTGGCCAGCCTCTGGTAAAACCAGAGCGTTTTCTCGACTCTCCTCCCAAGTCTCGAAACGAGGCGATCGCGTCATTCATGAGACGAATCGGCGTTTGCGAGGAACGCGGAAGCGGAATCGACAAGGTCGTTTTCGAGACCGAATACTATCAACTACCGGCTCCTAGATTCGAGTTGGCGGGCGATTCCCTACGTTCCGTTCTGTTTGCTTACAAGGAACTGAAGGAAATGGACAAAGAGGAACGGATCCAAGCATGCTACCTCCACGCCTGTCTTCTTTTCGTCCATCGGAAACTAATGACCAACAGCAGCCTACGGGAGCGATTCAAGATCGAAGAGCATAACCGAGCGATCGCATCACGCATAATCAACGACTCAATTGAGGCCGGTTGGATCTCTCCACGCGATCCCGACCAAGGAAGAAAGCACGCCAAGTACGTCCCATTCTGGGCAGGCGAGCTATCACTTTAACGCAGCACGCTTTTTGATCCGTGCGCACAAAACAAACAGGAAATCAGGATTAATAACTATCAATCAACAACTTACTTATTTGATGGTTATTTGATCAACACCTACCTACTCGCCCAGACTCCGTTGAACTTCTCCCCTGTAAAACGGAATTACCCGCCATGCACCTAAGAGGATTTATCCCCAACGACGACGAGTCGCATTTCAATGCAGGCAGGCCTTATTTGTGACGACGAAAATCATCATTTTGATCCGATAGTCAAATCCGCAATTGCGCCTAGCTCCATCGCAAAACGACAACCCAATGCCTGCAAAACGACATCACTCTCAACTCCACCGTCGATGGACGTTCGGAGTTCAACCTTCGGAAACTCGACGGCCTGAATTGTTTTACCCAAATCGAAAGCGCGGCACTCTAACAAACCGCCAAACTGAGTGTCAGCCTTCACCTGAAGAACATTCAGGCCGAGAGAGAGCGAAGCGAAGAAGCAACTGTCATGGAACACTTGACAGTTCAAAAGGAAGGCGAGCGAGAGGTGGAATAAAGTTCGCCTCAAATGCGAGTGACCTATCTCCAAATACGGGTGGGTTAGAACCAAATGCGAGTGACTTCGCAGCAAATACGAGTGAGTTCTCACCGGAGCTTTTACAACGTGCAGCAGACCTTAGTCCCAAAGCCCGAAAGAATACTCTCTGGCCAGTCCTCCTTGGTCTATGCGCCGAGAGCCCGGTAACCGCTGAACGGCTCGCATCGATAACCAAGCGCAAGGTTGTTCACCTAAAGAACAACCACCTGAGTCCACCAAGACGTCAGCACGGCCTTCTATCTTACCTGTATCCAGAAGTGGAGAACCACCCTAGCCAAGCTTACGTCACCACCGAAAAGGGAAAAGCTTGGCTTAAGAAAGGATCCTTGGAGCGATGACAGCGACAATCGACGTCATCATCAACATCATCATCATCATCATCATGAGCGACAGCGTGACCCGTCTTCTCAACGCCAGCACCATGATGATAGGCATCAATACGATACCAGGCGGACCTTTTGAGCGAAGAGGAGAGGCAGCGAAATGAGCCCCGAAGCGCCCAAGTTTCAAGAGGAGTACAGCGCCAAGCTGCCAGCCCTCACGTTGCTCCACAATTTGGGTTGGACTTTCCTTCCTCCCGACGAAGCGTTGGCCGGTCGCGGCGGCAAGCTCGACGAAGTCGTGCTCCGCAGCGAGTTGAAACGGCAGCTGAGCAAGCGGCGGTTCGTGTTCATGGGCCATGAACACGCTTTGAGCGAAAAGAGCGTCGACAATCTCGTGGCCGAAATCTGCTCCCCCGCCCTAAACGAAGGACTCAAGGCAGCGAACGAGCGGATCTACAACCACCTGCTATACGGGATCCCGGTTACCGAATTCATAGACGGCCGCAAAGCGACCCCTACCATTCCGATCATAGACTGGAAGAACCTAGACAAAAACTCCTTCCTCTTCACGGAGGAGATGAAGGTGCTCCGTAGCGGGGGCGTCGAGACGCGTCGCCCTGACATCGTGTGCTTCGTCAACGGAATCCCGCTGGTGGTCATCGAAGCCAAGCGACCAGACGGAAACGCCAAGAAAGGCCCAACCATCGATGAAGGCATTTCCCAAAGCCTGCGCAACCAACGCATCGACGAGATCCCCCAGCTATTCGCCTACACTCAGCTCATACTCTCGATCAACGGCCTCGAAGGAAGGTACGGCACACAGGGTACGAAGCAAAAATTCTGGAGCGCCTGGCGTGAAGAAGACCTTTTGGACACTGACATGGCGGTGATCAAGAATCGCGTCATAAGCGAGGAAGCGCTGGATCTGCTATTCGTTCACCGCCAGCCAGCCGATCGAATGTGGTACGAATCGCTCGTCGCCGGCGGACATCTAGCCGTTACCGGACAAGACCGCATTCTCATCGGCTTGCTGCAGCCGGAACGCCTGCTCGAATTCGCCCGTTTCTTCGTATTCTTCGATCAAAAGGCAGGCAAGGTAGTCGCTCGTTACCAGCAAGTCTTCGGAATCAAGCGACTACTGGAACGCGTCCAGCAGAAGACTCCCAAGGGCAAGCGACAAGGTGGAGTAATCTGGCACACAACCGGATCGGGCAAGTCCTTCACCATGGTGTTCCTTTCCAAGGCGCTCATACTCCATGATGCGCTGAAACAGTGTCGCCTCCTCGTCGTGACAGACCGCGTAGATCTAGAGAAGCAGCTGAGCAAGACCTTCATGACAGGCGGCGAGCTTGGAACCAAAAAGGACAAGGAAGCGGCCATGGCCACTTCCGGAAGACGTCTGGCGGAGCAGATCGGACGAGGTACCGAGCGGATCATTTTCTCACTTATCCAGAAATTCAATACAGCCGCCAAGCTGCCCGAATGCCGCAATGATAGTTCGGACATCATTGTCTTGGTGGACGAAGGGCACCGCAGCCAAGGCGGCGAGAACAACATCCGCATGCAGCAGGCATTGCCGAACGCGTCGTTTATCGCTTTCACCGGAACTCCATTGCTCAAGGACGACAAGACGACCAACAAGTTCGGCCCGATCGTCCACGCCTACACCATGCAACGAGCGGTGGAAGACAAGGCTGTCACCCCACTCCTCTACGAAGAGCGGATTCCCGATCTCGACGTGAACGAACGGGCGATCGACGCCTGGTTCGACCGCATAACAGAAGGTCTAACCGACCAGCAGAAAACCGATCTCAAGAAAAAGTACGCCAAGAAGGGACAGATCTACCAAAGCGAAGACCGAATCCGGCTCATCGCTCTGGATATCGCGAATCACTTCGTCAAAAACGTCCAAGACGGGCTCAAAGCTCAGCTCGCTTGCGATAGCAAGGTATCCGCAATTTTGTACAAACAATATCTCGATGAAACGAACCTGTTCGAGAGCGCGGTAGTCATGTCTCCTCCCGACACAAGAGAAGGCAACACCGAGGTAGACGAAGAGAAAGCCCCTCTCGTCGCTAAGTGGTGGAAGGAGAATGTCGGTTCTCAGGATGGCGACGATTATACAGAAGCGGTAGTCAAACGCTTCGAAAAGGATCCGGATCTGAAGCTTCTAATCGTGGTTTCCAAACTCCTGACAGGATTCGACGAACCCCTGAATTCCGTGCTCTACATCGACAAGCCGCTTGAGGAGCACAATCTCTTGCAGGCGATCGCTCGCGTAAACCGGCTCCACCCCGACAAGAAGTTCGGCTACCTCATCGATTACCGAGGAATTCTGAAGGAACTGGATACGACCATCGCCAAGTACCAGGACCTCGCGAACCGTACCCAAGGCGGCTACGACATCAAAGATCTCGACGGGCTCTACAACCAAATGAGCACCGAGTACAAGCGGTTGCCACGCCTTTACCGTAAGCTTTGGGACATCTTCAAGGCCGTCGCCAACAAGCAGGATCTCGAAGCGCTACGACAAGTTCTCGTCCCGAAAATGGAAGAGGTCGAAGGCGAGATGGTAGACGCGAATTTGCAGGTTCGAGAGGACTTCTTCGAAGCCCTTACCGAGTTCTCGAGCTGCCTGAAAGTCGCTCTGCAATCGGTGACTTTCTACGAAGACAAGAGCTTCACCGACGCGGACCGAGCCAAGTACAAGGAAGCAGTAAAGCAGTTCTCCAGCCTTCGGCAGATCGCAAAGCAGGACGCAGGGCAGACCATCGACTACGACGAATACTCGGAAAGTGTTCGTAAGCTGATGGACAAGCATGTGGTCGGAGTGGAGGTAAAGGAACCGAAAGGCTTCTACTCCGTCGACAAGCTCGGCAAACGCGAAAATCCCGAAGATTGGACCAAGGAAAAGACCCGTAACGAGACGGATATCATCCGCACGCGGGTCACGAGGATGATCGAGGTAGACCTTCGGGACGACCCATACGCCCAAGAGTCTTTTTCCAAATTGCTGCGGCGCGTCATCGAGGAAGCCGAACGGCAATTCGACAATCCCATGAAGCAGTATCTCCTGTTCCACGACTTTGAAGAGCAGGTTCAAAAGCGAGAGTTGTCGGACATCCCCGACGAGCTAGCCGGACGAAATCACGCCCAAGCTTTCTTCGGAATCTTTAAGAAAGAACTGCCCAACGCGCTTAATTCGGTTGAGCCTTCAGGACTTCAGAAATGGATCGAACTCGCATTACGCATCGAGCAAATCGCGGAGAAAGCAATCGCTGAAAACTCGATCTCGCCTCAGAATATCGAAGCTCAAATTCGTAAAGAAACCCTTCTAGCTACCTTCGGTCGTTGCAAGGAAGTGGGAGCCGGATTGGACCAAGCGAACCGGATCTCTGAGTGGGTTGTGCAGATCACACGAGCCGGCTTTACGGCTTCCTGAAATGGCGAAAACGATCTCGAAAGTTCAAACTACCGATCGCGATTTCAGTCTCCGATACGGTAAGGAATTCATCAGATTCCAACGTGTCAGCAGCAATTCAAAAAAGGCGAAAGCGACCATCAAGGTTCACCCTGACGGGACTGTTTTCGCCCACGCAAATGACGCCGCGAGCGACTCCGAAGTGCTCGACGCAGTACGAAAAAAAGCACGCTGGATAGCCAAACAGCGTAGGTATTTCGCAGAGCTAGAACACGGCATTCGAACAAGAAAATTCGTCAGCGGAGAGAGTCATTTCTATCTCGGCAGACGATACCTGCTGAAGGTTTTTGTCGATCGAGAGAAAAGTCCCAAAGTTCGTTTCTATCGTGGGAAGATCGAAGTTTTTGTTGACGAAAAGTCTTCCGAAAAAGTCGCGGGACTTCTCCAGAATTGGTATCGTGAAAGAGCTCGTATCGTGCTTTCCGACTGCCTCGATGAGATGACGAAGCGAGCTCTTTGGGTTCGTAGAACGCCGTCTCTTCGCCTCCGAAAGATGTCCAAACAATGGGGTAACTGCTCGCCCAATGGCGTCCTAACGCTGAACGAAAACCTAGTCAAAGCCCCTCGCGAATGTATCGAGTACGTCGTACTTCACGAGCTTGCCCACCACGCTGAACACAATCACAGCAAGCGTTTCTACCGTCTGCTTGACCAGGCCCTGCCAGATTGGAGAGCTTCGAAAACCCGCCTCGATTCTCTCGGCCCGGCGATCCTAGAACGCTGAACCAATTCGGCCATTGGGAGCGCGTTGATCAGCTCCGTCAAGTGCGACAAGACGGTCATATATAGTTTGGGTACTTGCCAAATCTTTCCTCATGGGTTGTCGCACGGGGCGTCTAGGGCATAAACTAGAACCCCATCTCGGGCCCGCCTGTACCCCCCGGGGCTCTATCATCGTCGTCAGGTTTACGATCCAGGTTCATATCTCGGGCCATATCTATCAGGGTTTCCTGAGGATCTTCCCAAACCACCTTGGATCCAACTCTGAAAGAAAGTTCCCCATACTCATCCAGAACACACTCTGCTCCTAAATCGGCCGCTACCCTCTTGATGATATCCAACTCGCTCGCCTGATCCCCGATTTCAACCTCCTCTTTCTCGAGGGCATCTGCAACGATAGAAACCATCTCTGCTGGATCGAATAGAGGTCTCGCCTCGAACGTCGGTTTGGGTTGTGTTTCTGCAGCCTTGGGCTGCTCCTTTTCAACATTGATCTTAGGCTGTTCTGGCCGCCGTTTTAGGTCTTCCGCTTCGACGAATTGCTTGACTGCAACTTGTAAGTCTGACCGCAAAATAATCACAGTCTCCCCATTTTTATCGCGTAATTTTTCGTACTTACCGAAGAGGGAAATCGAAGAATACTCGTATAGCCATTCGACATAAATTTCCCGAAAGAGTGCATCGCTGAAGCTTTCGTCAACGGCCTCCTCCGCAAACGCCACGAAAGCCCGCCATTCATCCCTCTTTTCCTCAAGAAAACGGCGCCCATGATCCAGCATCTTTTCAAAACGAATCTCCAGTTCGTTGCGGAAAACTTCCATTGCTACACTCGCTGGGGCTACCTTTCCCAATCCAAGAAATTCAACGCGTTCCCTGTTGGCGTTCGATTTTTCGCACCCAGCTAGCTTCAGCGATTCCACAATCGTGTTTGGTTGAAGCTCCTCTCCCCTACAGAGCTCTGTAAGAAGGGATTCTGCCACTTTATCAAGAACCTCTCCATAACTTTCTAGCGTTTGGAATCGATCCAGCAGTAGTCTGCGATTGATCAATCTGAAATTATAGAAATCGAGATAGAATGGCGTTTTCCGCTTGGACCCCTCCGGCAATAAACCAACTCGATCCTTTTTTAGGTCGAATGCCTCCGCAGCTTCATCTGGATCATTGATAATAATGCAGCTAGTCTTCCCCGATTGCTTGTTTTTGACCCGTCTCGCAACCTGCCAGCCATTCGCTTTGAGCAATTTTCGAAGCTTCATGCGCAGTTTTTTTTCATCGTCCGGAAGCCAATAGCAAAACCCCTTCGCTAGAAACTCGATCATCCAATTTCTAGATGTAGGTTGGCTATTTGTTCGGTCTTCTTTTTGGGAATCTTCTTTCCGCTTTTCAGCTTTCGCCTGCGAATATGTCATGATCTCACGTTCGCCACGTTCCCTTCGGAAAGAATTTATTTTCTCCACAGACAGTCGCGCCTTCAGTTTTACATTCTCAATCAGGTCATGACGATGGCTTTGCTCACGAATCAAATGCTCGGTCGGTCGTGGAAAGACTCCTTGAAATGTTATTCCACAAAGCAAAACATGAAGATGAGGACCATCGCCATTCTCCTTCTGGTGCCAAGCCGATGCGGCGGGGCTTCTGTCGCTCAATTCAGAAAGGACATCCGTTCGAAAAAGTTCTTTCTCACTTAATCCTGCGTCACCTTCAAATCTCGTCCCTTTCGGGAAGTTAAAAATTACATGAATTGCGAGCTCTATTTCATCTGACCGTATTGACTGAAAATCCGAATGGAGCCGGTGATAGTCTTCGCAACACTCGATAACCATTTCCAAAAACGTTTTTCCATTCGGAACCAACCAATCCACTTTTTGATCGAGAGTACAGTCAGTGTGGTCTGGATGCTCGTTATCGTTTAAGTATTGTTCAGCTTTCTGTACTTGCTCGACGGTAATGATTTTTGTCGAAGTAGAATAACCGGAGGAGAGTTTTGTACCCTTTTTCTTGGCTGGAAAAACGGGAAACATATTATGACTGGTTCGCGCATTTTGACTCGTACACCAAATGGTAGAAGGCTTGATAAACTGGATCCTCAGAGCCTTTCTTTACCGCCAGAATCGCTTTCTCCAAAACATCGTCAGGTACTAGGTCAAATCGGGCAAATACAAGTTGCTTCAACTTGGCTCGAATTTTCTCAAACTCTTCCAAAGTACGCTCTACCTTCTTGGCGTATTTAAGAACCACATCCGATTCGGTCAACGTTACAGCGCAGTTCCGTAATGACGCACGCGTATCACTAAGTCCACTACATGCATCCACAAGAGCTTTAACACAATCTCTAAAGTCTTCCACTTGCTTCGTAGAATTCGGATTTTCAATGGCAAAACGAAAGAAAGTAACATTAATCGGTCCGGATTCCTCACCTTCAGATTCACCCCTGGCTCTAATTTCAAGATTGATGGGGAGATTACCTTCGAGACTGTCGGCGAGACTCAAAATCAGCTTCCATTGACGAACGATATGTTCGAGCAATTTGGTATTATCCATCCCCGTCTCCGACTTGAGATCTTGCAGGAATTTGTCGATGTCTTTGGGGGCGCAAAGTGTGTAATTTTTCTTAGCCACTATCTACCTCCGATAACTACGCTGCATCAGTTTGCATATATCGATCTAGATCCTCTCGTCGAATAATGATTCGACCTCGTCCGTCACTGTTCCCAAGGATCCTCTTATACACTATCACTTCCTTTGAAATAAGACTTCGAAGCGTTCTCTCAGAAATTCCGATATATATAGCCGCTTCAGTTACAGACATATACATAGGCGGATGGCTTCTCAATTCGATCAGACTCAGCCCAACAGGGCTTTCTTTATAATTTTCTTTTTTCATAGACATTTAGGGCGCCCGAAGGCCAAGCGCGGTTACTTTCATTTCTTTAGTTGCCTTCACCCTACAGGGCTAATTTCAAAATAATCGAAATATCACCCCCTACAAAAATCCGGAATTTCGTTTTAACCCGACTACACAAATTCTGCCTAAATATATGATCTCCTGACAATTGCACACACTCAGGACTTTTATCTAATTCCAATCTTGAGTAATAACACTCACTTTCCGATCGATTTTTTTTGAGTATACCCCTCTAAATCAAAATAGGCAATATAGTCTACTTTCCGGGATTACTGGCGTTACAGAACAGCCTGCGTTGCCTTCAACTCTCAAGATCCTCGTCAGTATAGGACTTCCGTAGCTACAGCTCCTAGAAAACGCAAAACCGTACCGATTGAGCCACCTAGAAAAGAGGCTACAAAATGCGAAAAATGTTTGAATCGCTTTTTTAATCTGAGCAATCCAACCAAGCAAAACCAATTGCTCCGAGATTTAGAACTATCTCGAATTAAGAAAATTTCCGTTGGAGAAGACAGATTGAGTCCGCCAACCTTACACCCTCTATCTACTCAAAAGATCCTTCAAGATCCGCTCGATAAAAGACTGAACACAGTCCTTTTCGATTTTGAGAGATTCTAGATCTCTTTTTATTTTAGACAGGCCGTCTTCCCTCCATGATTCTGCTATAGAGTTGTCCACGTTTCGCTCCCTCATACCATTTACGTCTGCTTCAACTCTCTTCTCCCTTTTGAGGGCTTTATCTCGAACTGACTTGCGAATTCTAACGCTGGATGTCAGCTCATCAAGCCATACAACTCGAGGTCTAGTTTTCATTTTCTGTAGGTTGTATGCATAATCGACCATGGACTTGGCCCATTCTTTTGCCGTATCTTTTTCAAGATCAGGAAGTCGCCACCTATTCTTTTCCGCTTGGTCATAGTGGTGAATCTGGTCTTGCTCTCCGTATACCAAGCTACCCGGCTGACATTCCTCCTCAATAGAGTCCCAGAGACCGACTGGCTCTTCCATTTTGCGAAAAGCTATCGTATCTTCAACAAAATCCAAAATAGCAATGTTCAGACTTTCATGTTTTGGATTTATGGATACAGGAAGCCCTTTTCCCAAGCCAATTCGAGAAAAGCGTTGGCTAATTTCATCGCTTTTCGCTCTCACACCTTTGAATCCATCCGACACTTCGCGCGTGTGATAAAAAACCATCGGCCACTTAACTTTTTCGCCAGCCACTTTTCGAACAGCTTCAGGATGGTAGACCTCAAGAGCTTCGATAACTCTGCATGCGTCAACGACCACGCCAACCAGGCCACTTACAGCATCGTCGTACCGATCCTGCTTCGCATTCCCGCTCCCACTAGAAGAATGACAGTCGATTTTCCAAAGGGCTTCGTTCAGCAATGCTCGAATTTCGGAAACAATCTCGTCCATTGGACGCTAAATCGACCATTCGAACAATTACCTAAACGCAAGCCCATTACATGGGTCAAATCGCGTGAATTCGGGACAATCAAAATTGCCGATGACCAACTCTCCAGGATCACTTTTACGGTGAGGCGAAGGGGACTCAGAGAATACCAAGTTCCCCCTCATTTAAACGATTGCCCAATGGGATCACCACTACTGAGGTCTAAGACTGAAGAATCGATTGCCCTCGCCCCTCTTTACTAGTTCCCGATAATTGGCAAATAGCAGGTCATCATTTGTCGGATGCCCCATTTGGATGGAAGTCTTTATAGAGTCTCCGAATTTATCGAAATGGTAACTACCGTACGAATGTCTCATCCCGTTTTTTATCCAGTGCGACACCTCCTTACCGCCCTTCCTGTGCGAAAAACCGGCCTTATACCGAAGTTTTCGAAACTTCCTATCGAAATGGTTCTTATCTCGATATTCCACGATAGGACCCGAGTCTTGGTGACAGAGACTGAGCCATTCGACCCCATTAGGCGGGATATCAACATGCCTAATGCGTCGCTTTTTAGCAATGTCTTTAGGCACGGTAACAATCGCCATTTCCTCGGATAAATCGACATTCGACCAGTCTAACTGTTTAGCCTCTTCAGAGCGAATTCCACAAAAGAGCGAAAGGGTGACGAATCCCAAAAGCCCCAATTGCTTCTCCTTTCTCGCAATTTCAAGAAGGTGTTGAGCTTGCTCGACCTGCAAAATACCGACTTTGCCCTTTCCTTTACCCTCTTTCGTGCCTACGAGAGCTTTGCGACGCTCTCCAATCAAGCCATGCGTCGGCGAGTGTTTAACATACCCTTCGATTAAAGCGTGATTGAACACAGAAACCGCGATCCTGACGTAATTTTCATTGCTTCTGGCGGAAAGGCCTAGCCCCTTGATCCAGTTAAAGATATTGTCTCTGGAGACGAGCGCTATGTCCATATCCTCACCCAATTCCCGAGCCATCCTTCGAGCCCGGTACACGAAATCCTCTAAAGAGGGATCCGCCAATTTGCCTTCATTTGGACGGGACTCCTTGAGCGCGATCATCTCCTCCACGACAAAGGAGAGAGAACGATGCATGTGAACCGGAGACAGGTGTGCCAATGCAAATGGGACAACATCAACAAACTCAAGTCCTCGCTCCTGAAGCTTATCAAGTCCACTTGCCACCTCGGAAAACTTTGCAGTCGATCCTTTAGCAACTTTCAGCAGCTGCCGAAGCCCTTCCAGTGTCTGACCTGACTCCTCAAGCACGGGAACGAGGGCTGCAACCTCGTTCTGCAGCTGCGAATCGAGCGAGAAGAACGAGTCTCCACGAGCCTTTTTAGCCCGGAATGCTTCCGCAGCAAACAACTTAGCATCCTCGCGTTTCTTAAAGTTTCGCCTGATGCGACCAGCACCAGTCAGCTTGGCCGGTACGGTAACCTTAAAAGAAATATTGAAAACCAGCCCATCACGCTTGTTTGGGACCTCCCTGATGAGAATTCCTGAATTTTTGGGGTACTCCTCTTCACGCAAGCCGTCATTTCTTCTCTTTGCAACCATGTGCTAAAGCTTGCGTTCTATGCCGAACTCGCAATTCAAATTGGCAATACTTGGCAATAATTAGCCTAGCTTCTCTGGCATTCTAAAGCCAATAACCTGATCATTAATCATTTATCAGCTTAGGGCCACCGGGAATCGAACCCAGATCTAAGGTTTAGGAAACCCTTGTTCTATCCGTTGAACTATGACCCCAAGAGGGCCAGCCGTCGATTTGGCTGGATGAGCTGTTTTCTGTCCGAAGCCTAGTTGGCTGTAAAGATTTTGCTGAACATAAAATCTCGCTTTCCGTTGTTGACAAGGCACCGGCAAGGCCTAGTTTCCGCCGTTCCTTATGAGCACAGAGAAAAAATCACAGAGCCTCACGCCACAAGAGCTGGACTTCCACCATGCTCACATCCTCGCTCGCTACGTCACCGAGACTGGCAAGATCATCCCTGCCAAGATGAATCGCATCAACGCGAAGCAGCAGCGTAAGATCACCAAGGCAATCAAGCGCGCCCGCAACTTGCGCTTGATGAAGTAGCCCGCTTCCGAAGCGGATAGCTACGACACACACGTGGGACTTGGTTGGCCCGCTCGTTTCACCGTACCATGGCGAACATACTCCAACCTACCGAGGAAAACTTACGCGACCTGCGTAAGTTTTTGCTTTTTGGGGGTCTCGTTGGAGTCCCCACCGAGACTGTATACGGCCTCGCTGCCAACGCCTTGGACGCTGAAGCCTGCGCCAACATCTTCCAAGCGAAGGAGCGCCCCACCAACGACCCACTCATCTGCCATGTGGCGGGAGTCGAGTCTTTGGAGGACATATGCTACCCGAATCCTCTCGCCCTACGTCTGGCGGAACGATTCTGGCCTGGGCCACTGACCTTCGTACTTCCCAAGAAAGCAAAGGTTCCGGCCATCGTCACCGCTGGATTGGACTCCGTAGCGGTCCGCTGCTCGGCCCACCCGGACTTCAAAAGGCTAGTCGAACAATGCGATTTCCCGATCGCAGCCCCGAGCGCCAACCCCTTTGCCTACATCAGCCCGACCACAGCTCAACATGTGCAGGCCGGATTAGGGTCAAAAATCAGCTTCATTCTGGACGGCGGCCCGTGCGCGTTTGGGGTGGAGTCCACCATCATCGACGTACGCGACGAATCCGCACCCCGCATCCTTCGCTACGGAGCCTTGCCCGCAGAGGAGATCGAAGCGGAGATTGGCAGATCAATCGATAAGCCAGCGGCAACCGATGCCGACGAATCCGTGCAGCACCTTGCGCCCGGAGCCTTGCCCAAACATTACAGCCCCCGAACTCCGCTCGCTCTACGAGGCGGCATATCAAGCGAGGAAATCGAGAAACTTGGGCCCGAAAACGCGGCCTTGCTGCTGGCCAAGCCTAGCTTCGCTACCGGCAAAAACGTTTATTGGCTCTCCAAATCAGGGCGCCTAGATGAAATCGCCTCCCAGCTTTATTCCAAACTGAGGGAAATCGATGAATCTGGCTACTCGAGCATCATAGCAGAGGAAGCTCCCGAACTCGGCCTGGGACTGGCAATCAATGACCGCCTTCGCCGCGCGTCTTTTCAGTAGATAGGCAAGTGCCTACTCCTTGGATTCGGAGCTGGATTCTTCATCATCCTCCTGCTCCTTTACGATTTGCACCGAAGCGCTGAGCACGCGTCGCTCATCGACCTGGGTGACTTCGATCTCCAGATCCTTGATTCGGAATTGCTCGCCTTGCCTCGGCATACGGCCGAGCTCGTAAGTGATATACCCGCCAAAAGTGGAAACTTCTCGAGCCTCGATATCGATACCGATCTCGTCCGCCAAATCGTGCAGCGCAGTCAATCCATCGACCTGATAAATGCCTTCCGCTGATTCGGTCACCATCTTTTCCTCACGATCGAACTCGTCCTGAATCTCGCCTACCAGCTCTTCCAGAACGTCTTCCATAGTGACCGCTCCCACGGTGCCGCCAAAGTCGTCCTTCAAGAGGGCGAAGTGCTTTCGCGATTTTAGAAAACGCTGCAATACCTTTTCAAGGGGAGCATCCATGGAAAAGGTGATCATTGGCCGCTTCAACTTCATCCAATCGATCTTGAGCCCCTCCTGCCCGCTGCGGAAAACGTCCTTGATGTGCACGATGCCCACACAATCGTCCAAGTCCCCATTGCACACAGGGAAACGTGTGTGCCCAGACTTTCTGGCAATATCTAGATTCTCAACTGAAGTATCCTCTAAATCGATATACTGCAGCTGGTTACGAGGAATCATGATATCGTGAGCCACTCGCTTTCGGAGCTCGAGGGCGTTGCTGACAATGCTTTCCGCCAAAGCTGGAAGCTCATCGCCCTCGTTCACAAGAGAGCGGATCTGGGCTTCCACATCCAGTAGGTTCAAATCCAAATTCGGGTCCAAGCGGAAGACTTTGAGGATGATTCCAGACAAGAAATTGAGAACGGCTGAAAGAGGCCGAACGAGAAATCGGAACAGGAGGACGAACGGCAGCGACCAACGGATCGTATTGACCGGATGCTGCAGGGCCATGGCTCGCGGAACCAGCTCTCCGAGAACGAAGTGAGCCATGACGGAAATGATCAGAGCAAAAACGATCGACACCCGTAGCTCATAGCCAGAGGCCCAGCCCATCCCCGTGGTGAAACTGTATGCCAGCGGCAGAATCAGAAACGCGGCCCCGATTGAGAACATCGATATCCCCAGACGCAGCATCTTGATGCTAGCGCTCATGTCCTCCAGCAATCCCGCAATGTTCTCCGATTCGCGAGCTGCCTTCATTTGACCGGACCCGAAACGGGTAAAGCGAAGCTTCACCAAGCTGAACTCAGCTCCGACGAAGATCGCATTTAAGGCCAAAAGAACCGCGGCTCCAAGTCCGCAGGCAGTTAGTTCCGAAACTGTATAGGTGTACACTTTTGCTTCTATGAAACCACCGCAGCGAGCGAACGCGCTAGGAGGCGAGGCTCCGCATGCAGTAGATATGCCAAGATGCTGCGGGCTGAGCTAAGATTTCAAGAACGAATTGAGTGCCTTCAGAGCCATATCGTTCTGCTCCGGCAACCCCACCGTCACTCGAACCCACTCAGGCAGGCCGTAAGGAGCAAGCGGACGAACGATGACCCCCTGCTTCTGCAGTTCCTCGAAACAGCGCACACCATCGCCTACCTTTACGGTCACGAAGTTTGCGAAGCTTTGGATATACTCGCATCCCATCGACATGAACCCCGTCTCCAGCTGAATGCGGCCAACTTCATTGGCGACACGGCAATCCGACACAAACCCCTGATCACCAAGGGCTGCGATCGCTGCTGCCTGAGCGATGGAATTCACGTTGAAGGGTTCTCTAACGCGATTGAGCAAGCCAACCAACTCTGGGGAACCGTAACCGTAGCCGACCCGCAAGCCCGCGAGACCATAGATTTTCGAGAAGGTTCGGGTACAAAACACCTTGCGCCCCGCTGCGATCAAATCCCTCAGGTCTGGAGCATTGGCAACATATTCGGCATAGGCTTCATCGAGCACGAAAAGCACGTGCTCGGGCAACTTTTCGATGAAGGCGCGAATTTCCGCTTCCGAATTAGCTGTGCCGCTTGGATTGTCCGGGCTGGGCAAAAAGACAACTTTGGTCTTTTCCGTTACCGCCTCGGCCATGGCATCGAGGTCGTGCGTGAAATTTTTCATGGGCACTTCCACCGGTGTCGCCCCAAACAGCAGCGTCACCAGCTTGTAGACGATGAAAGCTCGGTCGCCCATCACCGCTTCGTCGCCAGCTCCCAGAAATGCATGGCCAATGATTTCCAGTACTTCGTTGGATCCATTGCCGATCACGATCTGCTCCGGGCTTAGGCCGCGGTTCGCAGCAATCGCTTTCTTAAGCTCGAAACATCCACCGTCCGGATACAGCTCGACTGACTCCATGGCAGCCTTGCCCGCTTCGATAGCCGCTTCGGAGGCCCCCATGGGATTCTCATTGGAAGCGAGCTTCAGGATCCCCAATGGGTCCAAGCCCAGCTCTCGAGCGACATCTTCGATCGGCTTACCGGGTTGGTAGACTGGCTGCTTCAGAAGCTCCGGCTTCACAAGATCTGTTACGGAAACTGACATAGGCCGGAAATGACACTCGAACCGCTTTCGATAGCAAGTCTATCAGGATTCCCTAACGGATAATCTCATACACCTCGCGGCCATATTCCCTCTTTTGACGGAAACGAATACCGTGAGCCTCCCACTCGTCCGTTCCCGCCGAACTGGGACTCGCTCCCTCCGGTCGTCCAATCAAAGTGGCTCCGTAGGGCACCGGAATCTCCTCAAAGCCGACTCGAACCTGCTTGTAAAAATGCCCTTGCGAGAAAAACAGCGTGCCTCCTTCGTGGAGAAAGGTCTGAAATCCACCGGGCAAACCACTCACCACCCGCGGCTCAGCGCCCTCTTCCGAAACCAAAGTCGGCTCCACCGGCTCCGCTTGAGGCAAGACGCTCTTTTTCCCACTGAGATCGACCGCTACGATCATTCCAGTTCGCGGCTGAGACATCGTTTGTTTTGGAGCAAACCGACCCAGCCCATTCCAACTTTCCAGACGTCGGCGACCTTCTCCCCAAGGTCCTATCGGACCAAAACGCTCAGCTCTCGCGTAGTCCAGAGCCCGTTTCCCATCACGATCTCGCAGCTGGTTCATGCCACCCGCCGCCAAAATCGAATCCAGAACATTCAAGTGCAACCCCGCTACCTGATCCTCCCTAGCTCCGCGAAAATAGGTTCGAGGCATCCAAACGTAATGCAGAGGAGTTCGGCCCTGAAGATCTGTTCCGACCGGATCACAACCCATTTCCGTTAAAAGGAGAACCGCTGGCGCCACCCCGTTGTAAACAGCCAGGTGCAGAGCCGTGCGCCCTTTCGAATCGGCAGCCATGATGTTGGCTCCTCTTCCCTTCAACAAACGAAGGGTATCCAAATACGCTTCTTCACCCTCCAAATCTTCAACGCTACCGCTGGGCACAGCGCTCATGAGCGGCGTGAATCCCTGCTCGTCAGTTCCCTCCAACTCAGCTCCGCCATCGACCAATGCCGCGATCGTTTCCAACTGGTCTTCTTCCGAGGCAACGTGCAAGGCGCTCCGACCATGATCGTCCCTCAAATCTACATTCGCGCCCAGAGCCAATAAAGTCTGTACGCCGACTAGCGAGCCCCACCTCGCCGCCAAATGCAGCGGCGTTTCTCCCCCCGAACCGCTTTTCTCGTTCACGCTAAGCCCCGCCTCAGCCAGTTCTTGCAAGGTGGACGCGCATGATTCGGCTTCATCCGACGAATGCGAGAACCCCACGTGATTCACAAGGTTGCCTCCTCCCTTAACAATGCCCTTAGCTAAGTGTCCGCTCGCCTCCAAAAGTTCAATACACTGCGAAGCTAACAGGTCTACAGCCATCAGGGAAACCGCTTCTTCCTGCCCGCGCACAAAGCCATCCTCAATCAAGGCCCCCAGCAGATCCGAACGATCCAACTTAAGAAAACGATAAACTGGAGTGAAACCGGCACGATCCTCAGCAAATGGCTCAAGGCCATGAGCAGTTAAGATACGGAGATATTCGGCGTCACCTTTCTCCGCGGCGAAAGCCACAAGCGGAGAGCTTTCCCAATCCACCTCATTCCAAGCTGCACCGGAATCTAACAAACACTGCGCCAAATCAGATCGCCCGAGTTCGAGAGCCCTACCGAGCGTCGAATCCTCTCCCTTTTCCAAGGGAGCCCCGCTTCTCGCAAGTAGCTCCAGAATGGCAAGATCTCCCATTTCGAGGGCTAGGCAAACCGCTTCAAAGCCGAGCGCATCGTGGCCCGACAAATCGTATCCATTAATCAATGCATCTTGAATTTGGATCGCATCCTGATTTTGCACCGCCTCTAAAAACGCCGAGGGATCGAGGCTTGCTGTTTCAGTTCGCGTACTTGCTCCGAGCAAAGAAAGAATTTCTTCCGATTCAAATTCTGACAGATCGAGCTCCCCATCAAGCGAAGCGTGATAAAATATGTTCCTGCCCTCAGCATCCGTTTCTCGAAGCAGGTATCTGCTATCCTCCAAAACAAGCTCGGAGAATTCATCGTATCCAGATTTTGCGGCCAACATAAAAGGCATCACACCGCTCGCTTCAGTTCTGTAGTCGATTGGATAAGCGGATTCCATGATCAAGCCCCACAAGTCGTCCCGTCGCAACGCGACCGCACCGTGAGCCAGCAGACGAAAGAGAGGCTCTTCTTCGTAGTCGGACTGGGCAGCGAGCACCTTTGCAAGATCTTCTCGATCCCCGGTGAGCGCACTCAGGAGGACCTCCAGCTTGCCCTCGTTCCAGTACCTGTCTTTCACGAAACGCATGCGAGCTGGCCCAAAGGAACTGAGCGTATCTTCGTCCTCTACCCGCAAGACGACTGAATCCGTTTCAGCCATACCTGACTTCTTCCAGGACATTCGCACCCGATCCCCCTTTTCCTCGTAAGTTCCCTCGAACTTGAAGTCGTTTCCTTGGGCACGCCCTTCCGCACGGCAAGTTCCATTACGGAAGAGTTCATATTGAATGCGGGTCTCCCTAGCATCGTCGACCCAAGCCTCATTTTGCAATTTGGCTAAATCCTCCTCAGAGCCCAAAGACTCGTCGAAAAGGACCGTGAGGAAATCGCTGCGATCCAAGTAATAAACTCCCGGCGAGACCGCGGCTCGGCAGACAGGAAGTTGGATGGTTAGGAAAATGAGAGGCAGGAAAACTCTCAAGACGAGGCGAAGAGAAATCGAATCCATAACAAGTTGGGCAACTCATCCATCCAAAACCTTTCCCTCTCCCCCATCAAACAAATTGATGCCGTGAGGAATCGGCGTTCGAGTTTGGCTATCGGCAAAGAAAAAACCCGGGCGAATCCCCATCCGCCCGGGCCCTCCTCTAGTTTTTCTGGGTTCCTCAAATCCACACCAGAAAAAGATGTTCTAACTACTGTCAGAACGAATAACTGCTATGTCTGAATGTGACCCATAGACTATTTTTCTGTTTCCGTTTTTTGGCCGTTTTTTGCGAAAAACCCTCAGTTTCGCGGTGTCACGCGCGGGTTTTCCATAAGCGTGCGTCCGTTCTGGAAATTCGGCACAGAGACGGACGAGTTGTTCGCAGTTGCCTTCCCGGTTTCCATGACAAGTCCACTTCTGCCTCTTCCCGCAAGCCCGCCCCTTGATTATCCTTGTTTCAGCCAACGGCCGGGTTCGGGGTAAAGGAAACCAAAAGCCAAGGGAGGCTTAGGCGCTCTTCCTCCGTCGCAAGACGAGCGTCCGATCGGTTCCTTTGAAGAACTCGTGATCTACAGTCTCGACTGTGGCATCAAACCCGAGCTCGTCGGCCAAGTCTAAAAGCTCATCGAGAAACGGATGCCTCGCATTGCCATTATCAACCACAGGGTGAATGCGAACCTCTTCCCGAGCCACTCGGCAAAGCTCCTCCAGCGACGCTCGATGAAACTCGCGGTCAAGCGTATCCGAATAGATGAACATCAGGTGGCCACACAAAACAAAATCGAAAGCATTGTCTTCGAATTTCAAATACGGCAGGCTTCCCTCTTGATAGCGGCCGTTCGCCTTTCCTATCGCATAGTCGGATAAAAAACTCTGCAGTCCTTCCGATCGTAATGCCTCCGCTTCCTCGACGCTGGCATAAGTCTTTTGTACAAAATGTTCGGCCGACTGCCGAACCCGATCGAACATGAGGCGAAAGTCCGACTCGGCCAAATCGCGGATGGCGGAGGGTGATCGGTAAAACAAGGGATCGATTCCGATCGCATCGATACCCCGACGATTCGCTTCGTAAACGAACGAAGACGGACCGGACGGGCACTCGAGAACCTGTTTCCCGATTAAGTCGGCTTCATCGATTCCAAAACATCGGAGCAGTTCCGCGTAGGGACGGCCAAAGAAATAGATAGAGTTAAGAGAAAATTGCTTTTGTGACATGTGAAAAATGGGCTGAAAGTAGTTGTTAAAATACAAAAAAACCTGCCTCCGAATTCAGGAAGCAGGTTTGGCGAAAAGGACGGAAAAGCACTTAGCTTCGCCATCGCCAAACCTTCAGACCACGCCACCAAGAAGCCGTCGACAATTCGACGTTCATACAAAGGCTTCCATTTGGACGTTTAGTTTTCACGCACTGACAGACAGAGCAGAGACTGCCCTTTGACAAGCTCAAATCCCATAGGGACACAAAAGAGCGAATCCGAATCGTTCAATCGCGGGCACAATCGCCGCTCGAAAATCAGTCGCAGTATTCTGCCATGTCATACAAATTAGGATCGCGCCTGCTTCCGAGCAAACGCCTCCGAAGTTGCCCTATTTTCGCGGCCGCTCCGTCCTCTAAGTCCATGTCATCCATCGCGTCGCCGAACTCTGCATCGAGCGCTTCAGGATCCTCTCCTGCCTCAAGTCGTCCTACTAGCTCTGCCATTTGACCGCTCAGTTTCCCGCCCGTCATTTCGGTCATCTTTTTCATCAGGCGGGCCATTTGGCGAGGATCCGGATTCTCTTCATCCATTCCCGACATGTCCCGTTCGAGCTCCGCCATGACTTGCTCCATTTTGGCGTCATCCATTCCGTCCAGGTCATCGTCCTCCTCTTTCGCTTTTCCAATGAAGGCGAAGTTGCTCACCTTTTTTTGGAGCTTAAAAGCGGGATTCGCCGGACAACGAGGCACCTTGTCTCCGTAGGCCATCGACTTCGCTAGAAAGGAATAAGTCGTGTTATTTTCGGAGCAGAAGAACTCGTAAATCGGCATCTTCTACTTCGAACAAACTCAATGCTTCCTTTGCAATTTCAAAACGAAGGATCCGCTTTGAATCCGAGTTTCCTCTATCTACTCAATGAAAATGATACACGTAGACCAAGGCTAAGGCAGCCGTGGGGAGCCAAAGGGAAACACCTAAAAGAAACGCCCGAGCACCAGCAGCCCGAATACCTTTGAAGTCTATACACGCCCCTATGAAGAACAAAGCGACCACCATTGCCGACTTCCCAAGGCCCGACAAAACACTTCCCGCTCCTCTCAAACCTGGCAGTCCCCAAAACAACGCAACTACGCCCACAAACACTAAAACAAACCAAGGAAACGCAGAAAAGGAACGATGCGAATCGACTCTATCACGTCTCAAAACACCAAATACAATCGCAATAGGAATTATCCAGAGTGCTCGGGCCAGCTTCACTGTGGTCGCGAGTTGCAGAGATGATTCGCCATAGGCTGAAGCGGCCCCAACCACAGAACTAGTATCGTGAATGGAAAGAGCGGACCACCAAGCGAAACTTGCTTGGCTCAAGCCAAGCCCATGTCCAATCATCGGAAACACAAACAGAGCCAATCCGTTCAATGTGAAGACTACCGTCAACGACGTAGCAATTTTTTGGTTACCTGGTTTGATCACACCGGCGATAGCGGCGATAGCGCTCCCTCCACAAACCGCAGTCCCTACCGAGACCAGCAAAGCTGTATCTCGAGCCACACCCAGCAGACGTCCCAATAATATTCCAAGCAGCAAAATGCCGACGATGCTAAAAAAAGTGACTCCGAGACCTTCGACACCAACCCTCAAGGCACTTGGAAAATCAATACCGGCCGCCATCGCAATGATCGCTCCCTGCAGGAACCAACGCGATAGAGAGTGGTAGCGTTTTCTTTGGCCAGCCAAACCTCCAAGAGAAGCCACGGTCCCTAAAGCTAATGCGACGGCTGCCGGAACCCCAAGGCCTCCACATGCGAGGCCAAGAAGCACCATAACAACGAGCCTTACATCCTTCAAACAAGCCCCTGCTCTCCTCAAAATAGCATTCACGTCCCTGATTCTACTCGCTTTCAAATCAACTTGGTAATCCTATATTTTTATAGGTGATAACTTTGTTGTATACAAATAATGAACCAGACTAGACTCGATCCAGACTGGCTAGGAACTTTTCTGGCCGTCGCCGAACATGGGGGTGTACAGGCCGCCTCGCGCAGCTTGGGTATTTCCCAGCCCGCCCTATCCACCCGGATACGTAAGCTGGAGGAAGTTCTCGGGCACCCCGTTTTCGACCGCTCTGCGTCTGGAATGGCGATTACCGAAGCGGGGAAACGTCTATTGCCCGTAGCGCGCAAGCTATCCGTCCTCATGGCGGAAGCTATCGAGGCAGTCGACCCCCAGCGAGCGTCAGCCACTCCCGCGAAGCTCCGTTTTTCCGCGAGCACGACCTTGGCGGACTATGTTTTCCCAAACCTCATCGCCGACTACGCCCGCGTGAGAAAGATCGAGGGAGTGGACTTGCGAGTCGGCAATACAGATGAGGTCCTCGCGGCAGTTCGAGCCGGACGTGTCTCCCTCGGGGCCGTAGAG
This sequence comes from Pelagicoccus albus, assembly GCF_014230145.1. Taxonomy (NCBI): domain Bacteria; kingdom Pseudomonadati; phylum Verrucomicrobiota; class Opitutia; order Puniceicoccales; family Pelagicoccaceae; genus Pelagicoccus; species Pelagicoccus albus. Next base: position 363,900 of record NZ_JACHVC010000007.1, on the reverse strand, counting down.
GGGCTGACCCGTGCCTCCGGCCTGCATTTAGAAGCGTTCGCGCAGGACGAAATAATCCCTGTGTATTCAAACTCCAATACACCGAAGGCATTACGCAAAGCGTTGTCGGCAGCCCGTACAGCGAAAGACGTCGCTAAGTTGCCCATCCTATGGCGTGAATCAGGATCGGGCACCCGACGAGTTGTGGCGGAACGATTCCGACAAAACGGTGTTTCCTCGGGCTCCCTAAACCGTAGCTTCGTACTAGGTGGCACTCTGGCACAAAAAGCAGCAGCATTGGCCGGTCTCGGAATCGCCTTCCTTCCCAAGAGGGCCATTGGCCAAGAGCTGGCCCTCAAGAGCCTACAGGTACTACAAATACCAGAACTCGCAATCCACCGCACCTTCTCCTGGGTTCTGCCGCCTGGATCGCTTCCACCCGAGCTAGAACACTTCCGTCGTTGGGTAGACTCTGAAATGCAAACGAGTTAGGCGGAGGCGTACGTGGGTCTCTCGAATTTGATTCCCTGATACATTTCACTTCAACTCGGCAAAGGGTTGGCCCTGCGGGCATAACGCTCTTTGCAGGCGATAACGAAGTCCGACTTGTACCAGCGAATCCAAAACGGCAGCCGGTTAAGCTGTATCCGATAAAACGGCATCTCTTGGCTTCCAAAGCTTTTGAAAAAGCGAGCGATAGACGGAATGGTCGAACCATCGAAGTCCAAGACTTTGTCCGTTCCAGCGTTTTCCCGAATGACGCTATCTAACAAGTGATGCATCGCGTTGAGACGCCTGCCTTCAGCAGTCACTGCAGGGATCAAACTTATTATCCGACCGTGGCTCTCGAGAAAAAACGCACTCGCGACAAGCTTGCCTTCCGAATCATTCAGCCCCAGCACGAAGCCTCGATTTCTTTTCAGGGCTTCTTCCACAATCGAGATTGCCATCTCGACTAACTGATTATCGAGCGAACCAATCTTAGGTCCCTGATAGGTACGATACTGCTCCAACAAGACTTGCGGAGAGATAGATCGGGTCAGGGTGAAGCCATGCTTCGCCGCCTTTTTCAGACTGCGACGAAGACTTTCGCTATAGTTGCGGCGGAGGCTCTCATAAGACTTTTCGAGAGGAAGCACACAGTTGAATTGCTCCTTCCCCGCTACTCCTTTGAGCGAAGGGAACGGAGTACGTTCGTTTAGCTGGACTTCGACAAACCTGAACCTGCGGGGGATGGAACCGAGGAACGCTTTAATGCGTTCTTCGGTAACGGGGAATTCTGAATAAACCCCTAGTTGCTGGCAAAAGAACGGCTGATAGAGCTGCTGGACGCCAAACAGTCTGGTATTCCACACCAGTGGCATAACCGATACGTAATCTCCTTCCACAAGGCCTCCCCAACTCCCGCTAGAATGATCCAGATACCAAGAGAAGCCATAAGGATTACCGTTCACGGAGTCATCGATACACCGGTCCCATCGACTGATATCTATTTGGCTTCGTTCTAAAAATTGGATTTCCATGCTTCAACACATTCTGGCGTAGGCCTTCAATCGACTCGGAATCCGAGAAACTGAAATGCCTATCAGGCCGAAAAAAAGGCTATGCCGACTCGGCTCGCTTCTGCCATCCTGAAAGCTTTGCACTCCCAATCGACTCGTCCTAGCGAAAGCGACTACGAACCCAGAAAGTGGCCCGCAAAAGAACGATCGCATCCTCGCCATCCGCGTAGAAGCCACGCTTGCATCCAGCTTTCACGAAGCCATAGCGACGATACAGCTTCAGAGCGGAAACGTTGCTGGGGCGGACGAGTATGCGAACGAAGGGCCGCTTCGCCAAACGCATACCTTCTTCCATGAGGATAGCGGCAGCCCCCTTGCCGGCGTGCCCACGGCGTACCGCTAGATATTCACCATTTGTCCATGGCCTAAAGCGAGGCTCGACCATGATCATGTAACCGGCAAACGAATCGCGAATACGGCATACCAGAATCTTCGAATCCGAACTTCCAATAATTTTCTCCAACTCCGAGCGACGCAGCTCCAAGGCATCTTTCGAAAAGCTTACTTCGTGTAGAGACAAGATATCGGGAATGTCCTCCAAGCGAGCATAGCTCACCTCCAGAAGAAGCCTCAACTTACTGAGCTTGCTCATTCTCGGCCAAAAGTATCCGGAGATAGAAGCGACTTAGCCGCCCATCACTTGAATGAGAAGCTTCGCCAATACCGTCATCATGATAAGAGCGACCGGGTAAGCCGTCGCATAAGAAACAATCGGCTGTTGCGAGTTGCTGGATGCGGTCAACGCTCCCAAGGCTGGCGTGCTAGTCATGCCACCACAAATGCCTCCTAGCGTTTGCTGACGGGTCAAGCCAAGGGCTTTTCGAGCGAAAATGTAGGCTACAATCAAGGGGGTCAAGGTGATGAGCGCTCCCGTGAGGAAGACGACAAAGCCGTAGGTTGAGACCGTTTCACCCAAGCTAGCTCCCCCGACTATACCCGCATTGGCTAGGAACAAAACAAGTCCCAATTCCTGAAGGAGCATGCGGGTTGGCCTTGGAACGTAGCCGACCACGCGACCGATTCTGCCAAAATATCCAAGGACAAGCGAAACGAAAAGAGGTCCGCCCGCCAATCCCAAGGTCATGGGCTCGCCTCCAGGCAGATGGAGCGGAATCATTCCACAGAAAATGCCGAGGCTAAGGCCCACGGTTAGGGAAATCATGTCGGTCTGATCGAACGCCTGTGGACGATGTCCGATATGGGAGCCGAACCGCTTCAACCCATCTCTTTGCCCCACCGAAGTCAGAACGTCGTTCACCTCGATTCGGGTATTGGGAGTCGGAACGAAAGTTTGTCCGAGACGATCGATTCGAGTCACCACCACTCCAAAATTGCGAAGCGACCCGATCTCCTGTAGCAACTTACCTCCGACAGATTTCGCGGAGACCACCAAACGTTCCCGTTCGTTCTCCGTATCCATCACGTAGCTCGCCTCGCTCTTGCGGCCAATAAAATCGGTAGCGATTTTGATGTCTCGAGCACGCCCCACCAACATGAGGTTTTGACCTACCGCAAATTCGTCATCTTGGCTCAGAGGCACTAAACGCCCCTCCTTCATCACTCTTGAGACCTGGCATCCAAAACGTGACAAATTTTCATCGCCAATCTTCAGGCCCACCAAATTCGAATTGGAAACTTCCACCAAAAGGTGTTGCACCTCTTTTTCCGCTCCATCGGCGTCGTCTTGGTCCGCTTCCTCTGAATCATTGCCGCCTTTGAGCAGTTTCGGTAGCAATTGCACAAAAAGCACCACGCCGATAACCCCAAATGGATAGGCGATACCATAACCGATGGCTACCCCTTCGGCAGACACTTTGGTACCTTCCGAGGCCGCAGCGAGAGCCGGAGTACTCGTCAAGGCCCCCGCAAAAAGACCAGCAGTCAAATCCGTGGGAAGTTCGAAAAAGCGACCCAGCCCCCAGGCAGTAAGGGCTCCGATGCCAACAATCAGGAGGCTTAGCTTAGCCAGCCCTCCCCCTTCCCGAGCCAAAGCCGGAAAAAAGCGGGGTCCCGCTCCGATGCCCACGCAATACACAAAAAGAGCGAGACCGAAACTGCCTATGCCAGCCGGCACTGCTAAACCGAGATGCCCAGCCAGCAAAGCCGTAAACAAGACCCCCGAGCTTCCAAGGCCGATGCCTTTGATCGTTATGCTTCCCAGCAGCAAGCCGAGACCTACGATCACGAACAATACGATCAGCTTGTTCTCGAAAATGATTTGAAGTGTGTTCATCCTAAGGTTGGTTGGCGACTCTGATAGAAGCCAAATCAAGCAAGACTTAGACCTCCCAAGAGATTGGTGGGGCTTCTACTGGAAAGATCTTACAGCTAAAAGGAAAATAAATATATTTTCGTCGTGAATTAAGTTTTTCTACTTCTGAAATCCCGCTATCCACTGAATTTCAACAGCTTCCCCAAAGAGAAAAATCTTAGATTACAAACCAGCTAGGAGCTGAGCTTATAGGAGAATCGCCCCACGCGGCGTTCAGTCTTCTTTACCGACCTCTTGCAACACCTCTTCTACCGAGCGGATCGACTCCTTAGGAAAAAAGCCGTTTATCCGACAAATGATCTGCTGCAAGATGCCGTCTGGACAGGATGCTCCTCCGGTAACCAAAACCTTGATTCGATCCTTTGCCGGCAAGAATGGACGCGGCTCCATGATCCCTTGCTTCGGATCGTTGGGATCGTAGGGAAAGATGAAATGCTCAATTTCCGAGCGAGACAGGATGTTCGCCTCCGACTGGATGTAGAAGGCCCTTTTTCCAAAACGCTCCCGGCACAGACGATAGAGTTGAAAGGTATTAGAGCTGTTTTTGCCTCCCACCACGATCGCCGCATCTATGTCTTCGTCCAAGGCCTTGGCCAAGGCGTCTTGATTCACCTGTGTCGCGTAGCAAAGCGTGTCGCCCTTACTGCTCATGGCGAGGTGGTCCGTTATCTCGGCTTCACCGTACACAGAGGTCAGCGTTTCCTCGAAATGGGCTATGATCTTCAGCGTTTCGTTTCGCAGCAGAGTCGTCTGGTTGATCAAAGCCAAACGATCCAAATCCTTTACAGGATCGAAGCCCACGGATGCCAAGGACCTGAACGGCTCGAAAAGGCACTGTTTCTCCTCCTCTGTTTCGGCTTTGATGACCGCAGAAAGATTGGCCGCCTCCTTCATGTCTCGAATCACTACAGACGGGGCATACTTAGCGCTATTGGAGAATGTGGCCTTGGTTTCCTCATGCTCTGCCTTGCCATGGATCACGATGGTATAGCCTTGCTCGCCGTAGCGGCGGGCGGCTTTCCATACCTTCTCTACGAGCATGCAAGTCGCGTCGTATTGCCGGATCGGCAATCCACGCTCGATGAGACGTAGCTTATCCTCGTCGCGAGCGCCAAAGGCGGGTATGATCACAATATCCTCGTCCGAAAGGCTATCCCAATAAGCTTTGCCCGAGGCTTCTTCGATCAAAGGAATCCCCTTGTCGCTCTGAAGATATTTCAACCCTCTTGCCTGCAGATCATTGTTTACAAACGGGTTATGAATCAATTCGCTGAGCATAAAGACTCGTTTACCAGGATTGGCAGCTAAGGTTTCGTAGGCTCGCTCTATCGCGTTCTGCACCCCCAAACAAAAGCCGAAGTGGCTGGGCAGCAAAAATTCCGTCGCTCCAAAATCCAGGCGGGCCGGACTGGTGGCTGAACGCTCTTTGGCACGCTTGACCGCCTTAATCGCGTCGCAGAGGGCACTGTGATAGAGAGCGACCGACGAATCGTCGAATTGGTAGACTTTGCGATTTCTCTCTCTCTCCGCTCTGAAGCGGTAGATGTAGTCGTTCGGGTTGAGATAAAGGTAGGGGATCCGAATCGCATCCGCCCGAATGAACGCCACCGTATCCTCGGATAGTACGGACTCTTGGTAAAAAGCCTGCAGCGATTCGCCAAACCAACCTTCCTCTTGTAAAGCCGCAGGTACCTCCATCTCGTCAAGGGCCACAAAATACAGTCCTGGGGATACCTCTACCAACCGCTCCTCGCGGCCCAGCGATTGCAGCCTGTCCCTCGCGTCACCCACAGAGTTTTCTCCGTAGGCGAAAGGCTTGAGCATTCCACAGTTTTTGCCGCGGCGAACCACTATCTTACAATTGCCCAAAAACAGGCATACGGTAGCTGACAAACCGGCGACTTCCGGGACTGGGCTGGACTCTGTGGCACTCATAAAGGAGTTCATTCAAACCACTCCTCTCCCCACCGCAAACAAAGATTCAGGCTCGTCAAAAACTGACTAACGGCTGGCCTGAATCCAGAAAAGGACTAGCTTTTCTAAACCGCCCGCTTCGCTCAAAAGCTTTTCTGAATTTGATACCCCCTATGCCCTCTCAGTCCGGCTCAACTCCTTCCAGCAAATCCACGATCGGGATCGATCTATTTCCCATCCGGAAGACCACTGCCGGCTACAATAGAAAAAAACTTACCGGAGACATGCGAGCGGCTTTCAATGTAGCCTTGCTAGCGTTTCCCCAAGGCATGGCCTACGCCGCCATCGCGGGACTCCCCCTACGCTACGGGATATTTGGTTCTGTGGTGGCAACAATCATAGGCTCCTTTTTCGCTGGCTCGAAATACATCACCCTAGGTCCCACAAACGCGACCTCTGTCATGGTGGTAAGCTCCTTCACCGCTATGGGTTACGTCACAGAACTGGAGGCAGTATCGAACATTTCGCTACTGCTGTTTCTGGTCGGCTTGGTTCTGCTCATTGGAGCCGTGGTACGGGTAGCGACGTTGATCCAGTATGTGTCTCGAACAGTGATAACCGGATACATCACTGCGGCGGCCTCTCTCATCATAGCGAATCAGCTTAGAAAAACGCTTGGTTTCGAATTCACCATGGAGGAAAAGGCGGAAGCCTCGACCTTCTTCGAGGTAGTGAGCCTTACCCTGCGACACCTGTCGGAAACGCACTGGCCAACCCTAAGCCTCAGCCTTGTGACAGCGCTGAGTTTCGTCGTCCTAGCCAAGTACTTTAAGAGTCTGCCAAACGTGGCCGTCACCTTGGTCCTGTCTTCCTTGCTCGCGTACTTGGGAAGCCGATACATCGACGGTTTCTCAGTCTCTTTGCTTCCGGGCCTCAATACTGCCGAATGGGGACTCACCCTTCCCTATTTCGATCAGAACACCATCAACAAGCTTCTTTCCCCTGCCATCGCCATCGCCTTGCTGTGTACCTTGGAGGGCAACTCGATCGGCAAGTCACTCGCAGCGCGAGATGGAGCCCGCCTAAACAGTAGCCAAGAAATGTTCGCGGTCGGGATGGCAAATATAGGGTGCTCGCTTTTTTCCGGCATGGCCGCTTCTGGTTCGCTAACCCGCTCACAACTTAACGTCGACTCTGGTGCCTCCACCCCGGTCTCCGGCTTTCTCTCGGGACTCCTCATGTTGGCAGGCGCTTTTCTTCTGGCAGACCTGATTCAATTCGTACCTACAGCTGCCCTCGCGGTCGTCGTCATATCGATAGGGCTTTCGCTCGTGAACAAGCACCACCTAAAACTGGTTACCCAAAGCACGAAGTCGGATAGCATCACCTTCTATGTTACCTTTATGGCGGGTCTCCTAATCGCTCTCGACTTCGCCATCTACATAGGCACATGCGTTTCTATCGCCCTCTTCCTGAAAAAAGTGGCCAGTCCGGAAATCGTGGAAGTGGACGTGGACGAAAAAGGACAGATCGGCCAGCTCGCCGATACGCAACAACGCTCCAATCCAGAAGTCTCAATCGTACACGTCGAGGGCGAACTTTTCTTCGGGGCCGCAGAGCTTTTCCGAGATCAAATGAGGCGAGTGGCAGACGACGAAAATCTCAAAGTAGTCGTTATGAAACTACGAAATGCCCACAACCTTGACGCTACCAGCTGCATGGCCCTCGAAGAGCTAATCCGCTATATGAACGAACGCGACCGTATCCTCCTGGTCAGCGAAGTCCGGCCCGATACCATGAGGATATTCAAAAACTCGGGACTCACGAAAGTGATCAATGAGATAAACCTTTTCGCTGACGACGAAAGCAACCCAACGCTTTCAACCGCGAAAGCTCTGAAACGAGCTCGCCAGATCCTCGGCGGCTTGACTCCGAAAGTTTCGATCTACGCCAAGGAAAAGGCTAAGGCCTAAGCTACTTTTGGAGTGGGACGCGTTCGTCCACCCACGGTAAGATAGCATCTGCCCAAATCTCATAACCCGGCTTTTGCGGGTGCAAAAAGTCAGGCGTCAGATCCGCTGGCAAAGTACCATCATCATTCAAAAAGTCCTCCGTCAGGTCGACCGACGAAACCCGTTCCATTCCTTCGATCTGCAAACGGACGAGCTGGTTGATAGCCAGGATCTTTCCGCGATTCGGGTTATCGGGAAACTCACCCATTGGAAAGATTTCCATCCACATCAAGTCGGCATTGGGGAAACGGGTCAGCAAGGAATCAATCGTGGCCAAGACGCCTGCTGCGACCTCGCTCGGAGCCACGTCTTCGATGTTTCCCACGTTGTTGACCCCAATCAACAGCACGATCGCAGCCGGATCCAAAGTTCCCTGGGCACCGTGATCCAGTCGCCAGAGTACGTTTTGCGTCATATCCCCGCCGATCCCGAAATTTACCGCGCCTCGTGGCTCGAAGTGCGTTTCCCAAACCTCAAGCCCCGGGCCTCCCCAACCTTGAGTGATGGAGTCGCCCACAAACAAAAGCTTAGAAGCACCTTCTTCAGCGAGCTCCACATCATCGGCATGCATGCGATACCACTCAGCGAGAGACATCCAGTCATGAGTCAGCAAGCGGGGCTGCGGATCAAGCGAGACAGGTAAAGGCCCCTCATCCGCAGTGGTAATCGATGCTGTACAAGCGACAAGAGCAGCGGAGCAAAAGATGCCAATTCTACGGGATACGGGATGAACGATCGAAGAGAAGATCATAGCCCAAACTACACGCGCTTTGGCGAATCGAGCAAATCGAAAGACCGCTCACTCTAAAGAGGCGGCTACGCTTCCTGATCCTGCTCGGATCCAAAAATCGCATCCACGTAGTTGTCGATACGATACTCTTGCAGGTCTTCCGGCTTCTCGCCAAATCCAAGAAAGAAGATGGGCAACTTGAGCTCCCGGTAGATTCCAACCAGTGCCCCACCACGGCTAGTGCCATCCAGCTTCGTAACGACGAGCCCGTCCAAGCCAAACTTCTCGTTAAATACGCGAGCCTGCTCGATCGAATTGGATCCCAAGCTGCCATCCACAACCAGAAGACTATAGTGCGGAGCCGCCTCGTCGTGCTTTTGCAAAACACGTCGAATCTTCGCCAGCTCATCCATCAGATTGCTCTTGGTATGCAACCGGCCCGCCGTATCGATAATCAGCGTATCATGACCGCGAGCCTTAGCGGCTTGGTAAGCGTCGAAGGCTACAGCTGCAGAATCCGCTCCATGCTGCCCCGATATGATATCCAGCCCCAAGCGAGAGGACCATTCCTTTAGCTGTTCGATCGCCGCAGCTCGAAAGGTATCGCAAGCGGCAACGATCGGATTGCGGCCATCTAATTTGTATTGGTGCCCCAACTTCGCGGTCGTAGTCGTCTTGCCGGATCCATTGACACCGATCAGACAAATCACGGTGGGAGATCCCTCCACAAACTGGATACGACCTTCCGATCCAGACAATACTCGCTTCAAGATCGAAGACCCTATGGCAGCGACTTCGCGGCCACGCAGGTCCTTATCCTTCTTGTAGGCCTTCTGCGTTTCTTCGATTATTTCTTCCGTTGTTTCATAACCGAAGTCGGAGGCAAAGAGAGCTTCCTCCAATTCCTCAATCGAAGAGGCGTCGAGCTTCTTGCGGCCAAAAACGCCTCCAGTCTTCTCCGCTATGCTCTTAGCGGACTTGGAAAGACCATCCTTAAACTTCTTGAAGATAGAGAGCATGCGAGTCGGATTCTGGTAATTGCTTTCTAACTACTCCCAGCTTGCAGTGCGGGATGGTCGATCAAGGCTCGCTTTGAGGCGATCTAGGATGCCATTGACGAAGCGGCGGGATTCCGCCGTTGAGAATTCCTTACTCAAATCAATCGCCTCGTTAATGGTAACGACGGGCGGAATGTCCTTTCGGTAAAGAAGCTCGTAGGTAGCTAAGCGCAGGATGGCTAGGTCGATCTTGGCGATACGCTCGAAATCCCAGTTCTTGGCCAAAGCCATGATCTTGTCGTCGATCTCGTCTGAATACTCGATAATGCCGTGCACCAATTCTTCAGCGAAACTGTAATAGTCGCGCTCTTCTTCGAGTCCGTCGAAGAAAACGGTTAGATCGTCGACCAAATCGTTAGGACGATTGATGGACCAAGCGTAAACGTACTGCATGGCAGCCACGCGACAAAGACGGCGTTGTGATTTTTTACCCTCGGACATAGCTATGAATAGTTGCGGCGCAGTTGCGCCATTTCGAGTGCGCATTGGCCGAACTCCGACCCCTTAGGGATCGAGCCAATGCATCGTTCGCGAACTTGCTCTTCGTTGTCTCCCACGATTAAGCCCGCTACTACCGGAGTGCCGGAAGTAATCGCCACCTCCTGCAAACCGTAGTTCGCTGAATCCGATACCATCTCGTAATGCCGTGTACCCCCGGCGATCACCACGCCAAGAGCGATGACTACGTCGAATTTCTTGGAATCGATCAGGAATTTGGCCGCGATTGGCAGTTCGTTGGATCCGGGAACGCGTTCGATGACGATCGATTCCTGTGGGACGCCCGCTTCGCCAAGCGTCTTGAGAGCTCCGTCGAGCAATCCGGCGACGTATTCTTCGTTGAATCGGGCTGCGACGATGCCGATCCGGAAGCTGGATCCATCGACGTTTAACGCGTTTGGCGATAGTTGGCTCATAATAAGAACAGGTGCGTGAGAGGGATGGCAACTTGTGCCGCTTATCTCGCTTGTAAAGGCAAAATCCCACGGGCGAAAACCGTGGAAGGCTGCAGAATCAGTGGACTCGCGGCAGTTGCCTAAAGGGCAACGGTTTCCACGATCTCCAAATCGTAGCCGTCCAAAGCGATCAAGTTGCGATTGCTCTGCGACAAGAGACGAATCTTGCGAACCCCAAGGGCAGAGAGGATCTGCGCTCCTATTCCGTACTCGCGCAGGCTCATCTTCTTAGCCTCCGGCGAATCCACCAAGCCACCCGCTGGGCGGCGGATGTAGACCAAGGCTCCATTTCCTTCCTTGGCGAGACGTTTCATGGCGAGAGATACGGAGTCCTCGCCCGACGAGTCAGCCGGATTGAAAATGTCCTTTACTATGTTCTCCGCATGCATGCGGACCAGGGTCGGCTCTCCTGAAATTTCTCCCGCAACCAGCGCCACATGCTCACGGCCGTCTAAGGAGCTCCGGAAAACCTTCATGGTAAAACTTCCGTACTCGCTCTCGAAGGGGCACTCACTCACCAGCTCCACCAAATTTTCCCGCTCGTGCCGGTATTTGATGAGAGAGGCGATGGAAATCATCTTCAGACCAAAACGCTTCTTGAACTCAAAAAGCTCAGGAGTGCGCGACATGGTTCCGTCGTCGTTCAGGATTTCGCAAATGACGGCACAGGGAAACAAGCCTGCCAAGGCGGCCAAATCCACTGCCGCCTCCGTATGCCCAGCCCGCTCCAGCACGCCACCAGACTTTGCCTTAAGCGGAAAAACATGCCCTGGCTGAACGAGTTGGTCCGGACGCGTATCCGGGTCGGACAGCAACTTGATGGTGTGAAACCGGTCGTAAGCGCTGATGCCGGTGGTTATACCTTCCGACGCGTCGACCGAGACGGTGAAATCGGTCTTATGAGACTCCCGGTTTTCCTGCACCATCGGGCTGATCCCCAAACGATGCAAATGCGGCGGAGTGCAAGGCACGCATATCAAACCTCTAGCGTGCTGAATCATCATATTGACGTTCTCCACCGAGGCGAGAGACGCGGCGAAAACGAGGTCTCCTTCGTTCTCCCTGTCCTCGTCATCGGTTACGATAACCGGCCGCCCTGCCGCGATCTCAGCGATCGCTTCTTCCACCGAATCAAATACTGCAACTTCTGCGCTTTCCGCCATAGTCCGCCAGCAAAACTGGCCGCAGCGGTCCTGACAACTCGATAAGCGACCAGAACCGCCGATTGCCAAGACTCGCAAGCGAGAAGCCAAGGAAGCGAGGACGCCTCAGCGCCCTCGCCCTCCTTAATCCATCATTAGTTAAAAACATGTAATGCGCATGGAAACAAAGCCCGAGCACCCTACACCTTCCGATCGTTCAATTCGGGAATGCTTCAACCAACTTTAGGCATTGCTCGCAAAAGGGAGTGAAGACCACTCAAAAGAAGAGGCAAAGACCCTAGCCAATCGGGAAAATACACACTAGGAAATCGCAGAAAAAGAGAGGCCAAATACCGGCCGCCTTTTGCGTCCGCCAAAATCGGTAACAAAGCGGTAACAGCCCTCAGCTAAAATAGCTTACAAAACAGTTTCCAAGCCACCCTTATGGGGTTTCACTAGCCCCATCCAATTCAGTCTACATCGTGATCGAAGCCAATAAGCTGACCAAAACCTTCCGCGACAGGAAACGCGGGCTCGTTCGAGCCGTCGACCGAGTTTCCTTTCAATGCCAGCCCGGCCAAATCTTCGGCCTACTCGGAGCCAATGGGGCGGGAAAGACCACCACTCTGCGAATACTCGGCACCCTTCTCGAACCTACCAGAGGTTCAGCAACCGTGGCGGGATTCGACGTCGTGAAGGAACCGGAAAAAGTTCGTCGTTCCATCGGCTTCCTTTCCAACGGGACCGCTCTCTACGGAAGACTAACTGCACGCGAGATGCTAGGGTACTTCGGACGGCTGAATGGACTCGAAGGAAGCCAGCTTAAGTCGCGGGTCGACGAGCTGATCGAACGCCTCGAAATTGGCGACTTCGAAAAAGGTCGCTGCGACAAGCTGTCTACCGGTCAAAAGCAGCGCGTATCGATTGCCCGTTCTATAATCCACCGCCCGCCGGTCATGATTTTTGACGAACCCACCACTGGACTCGACGTCATGACTTCACAGACGATCATGACCTTCATCGAGCAATGTCGGGACGAGGGCCTCACCGTGGTCTTTTCTACACACATTATGAGCGAAGTGGAGCGGCTTTGCGACGAAGTGGCCATCGTTCATCACGGCAGGATCGCCACCGAAGGGACGGTTGCGGAACTGAAAGCTCAAGCCGGCGAGGAGGTGCTGGAAAACGCCTTCTTAAAGATCGTGCAGGGATTCGATTTGGAAACTCCAGCCGCCGAGGCCTCTGCCTCACCTAACGCCTAAGACACTTTCACATGCCCAACCTAGCCAAGATCATCTTTCTGAAGGAGCTGAAAGAAACCCTGAGGGACAAGCGCGTTATCCTCGGCGTTATCGTCTCCCCCTTGCTCCTAACCCCCTGCCTCATGGGGGCTGCTATGTTTTTCGCCAGCAAAAAGGCAGTGGACCAGCAGACTGCCACCCTCGAGGTTGGCATCTACGAAGAAACCGCCTTTCCCGAGCTAACGGAGTACATCGAAAGCAATGACAGCCTCGCAGTCACTCGCTACGACAGCCGAGAGAGATCGATGGACGCGCTGAAGGCATTCGAATCTCGAGCCATCGTCGTAATCGCGCCCGAAGCGAGAGAGGTATTTCTGGCAAACGGATCCGCGCCCGTGGAGATAATTTACGACCAAGCCAATGAAAATTCGGGCAACGCCCACGGCCGTTTGAGAGGCATCCTAAACGAATTCAATCGCGAGCAAATACAACAGAGACTCGCCGCCTCAAACCTGGACGAAAGCTTCGTAAAACCAACCGAGCTCAAATCCACCAACATCGCCGATAAGTCCGCCATGGTGGGCTTCGCCCTGTCCATGTTTCTACCCTACCTCGTTGTGATGGGAGCGGCTTTTGGCGGATTAAACACCGCCTTCGACCTCTGCGCCGGTGAGAAGGAACGCGGCACCATGGAGACCTTGCTCGTATCCCCGGCTTCCCGCTACGAGATCGTGAAAGGTAAGCTCTTCACCATTTTCGCAGTCAGCTTGATTTCCGCGATCTGCTCCATCCTCGGAATCGTAATCGCCCTCACATTTGGCGGGCAGATTCTGGAAAATATCTTCGGTCAAAGCTTGCAGCTCTCTTACCTGAACCTAGCGGCCTTGGTCATAATCGTGGTGCCACTTGCCTTGCTCAGCTCTTCAGCCTTACTTCTGGTGTCGACCTTCGCTCGAAATCCGAAGGAAGCCCAAGCCTACATTTTCCCATTCGTGGCCGTCTTCCTCTTTCCCGCCGTTATCTCATCAATCATCGGGGCGGAGAGCCCACTCTACACTAGCCTCATTCCTGTACTGAACATCGCACTCTCCATGAAACAGCTCCTCGGAAACGCCTTCGACCTGACTTTCTTCAGCCTAGCCCTGGTCAGCTCCATCGCCTACGCCTGGGCTTCCATCCGCCTAGTCGCCGCGTTTTTCCAACGGGAATCCATCCTTTTTAGATCCTGACCCCTTCCAATCGGGCCGACGCGAAGCGCCGTACCTTCCGTTTTAACTCATCTCACAAATTAGCTTTACTTATTTCTAAATAACGCAGCATAACAGCTTTTCATTTGTACGAATACAGGCTATGCTTCTTCTACAATAAACTTTTTCTAATCACTGATCCGAAAATCTTAGCCGACTACCCTTCTCATGAGCAAACCAGTCATCTTCAACAATACCGTCTTGCGCGACGGCCACCAATCTCTCGCAGCTACCCGCATGACAACCGAGCAAATGCTTCCCGCCCTCGAGGTTTTGGACGGCATGGGCTTCGGTTGCCTCGAGACTTGGGGTGGAGCGACCATCGATGCGGGTCTCCGCTTCCTGAAGGAATTCCCCTTCGATCGCCTCGACGCGATTCGCTCGCGTACCAAGAGCAAGCACATGATGCTGCTACGCGGACAAAACATTGTTCAATACGCCCACTTTCCAGACGACATCGTCGAAACCTTCATCAAGACGTCCGCCAAGCACGGCATGGACATCTTCCGTATCTTTGACGCACTGAACGACCCCCGCAATATGGGCACTGCGATCAAGGCCGCCAAGGCTGCCGGCAAGGAAGCCCAGGGCGTAATTTGCTACACCACATCCCCAGTCCACACCACAGAAGCCTTCGTAAAGCTGGGTCGCGAACTGGAAGAAGCGGGCTGCGGCTCTCTCTGCTTGAAGGACATGGCTGGCCTAGTTCCTCCGCAACAGGCGTACGATATTATCAAAGGCCTGAAGGATTCGGTTAAGATCCCAGTCGTTCTCCACACTCACGACACTGCAGGATTGGGAGCGACCACTTACTACGCAGGTATCGAAGCGGGCGTCGACTACATCGATACTTCCGTAATTCCTTTCGCCAACGGTACTGGCCAACCGGATACAGCTCGCATGCTCTCCATGCTAGAGAACCACCCGCGTTGCCCGAAGTACGATCTCGACGCTCTCCAGTTCCTGCGTGAGCACTTCACCAAGGTGTACGAAGAGCTAAAGGACTTCACTAGCTTCTCCAATGAGCGCGTGGATTCCGACGCTCTCAAGTACCAAGTACCGGGAGGCATGCTCTCCAACTTCCGCAACCAGCTCAAAGAGCAGAAGATGGAAGACAAATTCGAGGACGTGTTTAAGGAAATCCCAGTGGTGCGCGAAGCGCTCGGCTGGATCCCACTCGTAACGCCTACTTCTCAAATCGTGGGCGTACAAGCGATGCTCAACGTCAAGTTTGGCCGCTGGAAGAACTTCTCGCCACAAGCGACCGACATCGCTCTCGGCTACTACGGACGCACTCCTGCCCCTGTTAATCCAGAGGTTCAAAAGATCGCAGCGGAAAAATCCGGCAAGGATCCGATCACTGTTCGCCCTGCCGACCTCAAGGACCCTGGAATGGACGCATTGCGCAAAGCACTGGCCGCTAAGGATATGCCAACAGACGACGAGCACTGCGTCATTCAGGCCATGTTCCCGCAAGAGTTGGACGCATACTACAAGAGCAAAAATCAACCCGCTCCTGCCGCGGCACCAGCAGCTGCTCCAGCTCCTAGCGAGCCTGCCAAAGCCGGTCCCACGGAGTCCATCACACTCAGCGATTCAGCTCGCCAATACAACATATCCGTCAAAGGCAAAAGCTATTCCGTCGCGGTCGAGGAACTCTAAGCGACGCAAATCGATTTACCACAAGGCCCGCTGGACAGCGGGCCTTTTTCGTGTCTGAAATAGAGCTATGGCGTCAAAGGACAAAACGAAACAAGCCTTTTCCCTATCGACGATGCTTATGCTCGCGGCCGCTCTAGTGACGGCAGTACTCACCATAATCTCATTCACACACGGCACCCTCTACACTCCGTTCGGAGCCATGACAGAACCTGAATCCGGAGTGAGCTTCTACATGGGGATCGCAGTGTACATTACTATATCCGCCACGCTTTTCACTTCCGTGGTCATTCGTATCGCCCTCGGCATTACAAAATAGCATTTACGTGGACAACGCATACCAGCTTCTCCTTGCCACTTTGGCCTCACTCCTACCCATCACTAACCCGCTCGGCAATGCAGCCATATTCCTTTCCATTACCAAGGATCGCAGTTCGAAGGAACGAAACAAAATAGCGTTTCGGGCGAGCCTCTACATGTTCTGCATACTGACTGCGTTTCTGGTCGGCGGCAGTTTCATCCTTCATTTCTTTGGGCTGAGCTTGGAAGGAATCCGAATCGCTGGAGGACTTCTGATAATGAAATTTGGCTTCGACCAACTTCAGCCAAAATCCACCAACACCCATTCCGATGAAGAACATCAGGAGGCGAAAGCCAAAGAAGACATTTCGTTTTCTCCCCTCGCCATGCCTTTGCTTGCTGGCCCGGGCGCTATCGCATCGGTGATGAGCACCTCGTCCTATGTTCCTTCCCCTTCGCTAGCAAGCTGGTCGGTCATCATCCTTGGGATTTTAATCACTTGTTCCATCTGTTGGATACTCCTGCGTCAGGCTGAAAAATTGATGAAGCTCCTAGGCGTAAACGGAGCCAATGCGCTCACGAAAATAATGGGATTCCTGCTGCTCTGTATCGGAGTCCAGCTTGGGATAGCTGGGGTTCAAGGCTTGATTGGTTAAGCAAGAGGGAAACTAGAGCCCTCTTTCCTCTACCTCAGCTTCATCCCAGCCAAAGTGATGCCCTAATTCGTGCAAGAAAGTCGTCCGTATTTCTTCAACAAATACAAGCTTTTCGTCTTCGCAATACCAGGCAATCGCGCCGAGATAGAGAGCGATCACACCACTCTCATCCATGCCACCAAGGGCATCCTCCTGCGCAATGTATTCGCCCAAAATATACATCGCCTCAGGATCGATATGCGGAGCATTGGGGTGATACTTGCGATACAAAACCGGAACCGACTCGGCAGCGCTTCGCAACTCATCGGGCAATTCCTGCAGGCAAGCCCTCACCTCTTCTTCGGCCTGCCCTTGTAACCTAGCCCATTCGTATCTGGGTAACTTCATCAAAAAAACAAAACGCGACACGCAGTAAGCTTCGTCAACTAAGCTCGCCGCGGGTCGCAAAATTTAAAGCCAAGGTTCCTAATCGACAAAGATATCTTCGATCTTCAGGTCGGTCACCTCGCCATACTCTTGCAGTTTCGTTTCATCGATCGCTGCAGATGGACCTAAAATCGATATCATCTTTGGCTTTCCTTGAATCTCCGAATCGTAAAAGGAGAACAATTCCTCGATGCTCGCATCCATAATCTCCTCATAGCGATGTTCGCGGGGATCTCCCTCCAAGCCCAATCGCTCCCAAGATTTGACGGCTCCAAGTACGTCTCGGAAACCAATTTTAGAGACACGGTACTGATTATCCAAAGAGTTTTTGATGATCGCAAAACGATCCGTTGAACGTGGCATCTCGTCCCAGAGATCAAGGTAGGCAGCGATCGAATCGACTGTCTTATCCGCTTGGGTTCCGATAAATCCCATCACGAGATTCTCTCCGTCCGCATAATCGGATACAAGGTAGTGAGCCCATACCGAATACGCCAAGGCTCTCGCCTCACGCATTTCCTGGAATACGATACCAGACATGCCCCCATAGAAATACTCGTTAAAAGTCTCGATCATGGGCAACTCGCTCTCGTCAAAATCGCCACCGGGAAACTCAATTCTTATTTGCGACTGAGCAGTCTCGTAATCCACGTATGAGATTTCGTTCGACTGGGGTTGATGCAACTTGGGCTGAACACGTTCAGGTGTTGGCAGCAAGGCGATCTTAGTCCGCTCCAACTTGTTCAGTTTGGCCGCAACCTCATTGACCGGCATCTGACCCACGTAGAGGTAATCATGCTTGTATTTGGAAAGCTGATTCAATTCGCCTATCAACTCATCAACCGTCAAGGCCTTGATCTCATCGGAGGAGAGTGCGGTTAGAAACGGAGACTCTTCGCCGTAACGGGCGTAATTACGCAAAGCGTTGAAAATGACGCTCGGCTCTTTCATCGCGTCTTCCTTTTGCTTTAGCTGGATAGCGATAAGTTCTTTCAACACATCCGGTTCACCGACGGATTCGTGCAAGACTTCCGAGTAAAGAGCTAAGGTCTCGTCGAAGTTCTCCTCCAAACCGCTGACACCAAGGGATGTGTTGTGGTTGCCCACCGAGAAACTGAAATCCGCTCCCAAGGCATACCACGCCTTTTTCAGTTCGCTGGCAGAGCGTTTCGTGGTACCAGACTTGTCCAGCAAAGCGGAGGCCATGGAAAGCTTACGCTTCTCGCTGCTTCCCATCTCGAAAACCTTAGACAGCGTAAACAAGTCATTAGCCGGATTTTCAACGTAGTAGAGCTGAGTACCATTAGCCAAATCGACAACCTGGTAGTCTGTTCCTTTCTCCACGAAATCCGGCTCGATAGGATCAGACTCTATGGCTAGCACATCCGCTACAAACTCGGATTGCTTGCTGCGATCAATATCGATGGGATCAAACTTTGGCTTCGGCACCGTCGGCGGTGTATAGTCTCCATTTTTCCGATACGTGACAACATAAGGCTTTGAAAAATACTTGTTCGCCACCGCTACCAACTGTTCCTTGGTAACGGATTCCATACGGCTGATCTCATTCACGACATCCGGCCAGGCCTTTTTCTCACCGAAAGAGGAGCTGATCACCCGCAGACGACCCGCATTCGTCTCAAGGGCAAGCTTTTCGCTTTTCTTAAAATCCGTCACGATAGCCGGAAGGATCCAATCTTCGAACTCGCCAGCCATCAGCAAATCCAACTGTTCAAGAAGTAAGGCTTCCACCTCTTCCAAGGTCTGCCCTTCTTTGGGAGCTCCCCACAAAAACTGGCTTCCTGCATCATTACGGATGTAAGGGAAAGATCCAGCTGACGATACCCGCTGTTGCTGGTTAAGGTTCAAATTAATCAGACCCGCATTTGCGTTATCAAGAATCATGTCGACCAGCTTGAGAGCTTGCTCGTCCTCGCTCTTAGTTGGAGCTGTATCGAATCCGATGATCACATTTTCCTCGCCGGGATAAGTAATGGTCGCCGCCTTCTTCTCCGTTATAGGAGCCGGCATAGGACGGGTAAACTCCGGTATCTCACCCGATTTCCAAGATGAGAAATGCTCGTCAATAATTTCGATTACCTCCTCCACTTCGAAATCACCCGCTAAAGCGATTGCCATATTATTCGCAACATAATGGGCGTTGAAGAATTCATGAATCTTCTTGAGAGACGGCTTTTTGAGATGCTCGATGGAACCAAGAGCGGTCTGCGAACCATAGGGATGATCGCCGTAGAGCAGCTCGAAGATCTTCTCCTGGATCAGACGATCCTTGCTGTCCATAGCCCTATTTTTCTCTTCGTATACGATTTCAAGCTCGGGCTGGAAAAGTCGGAAAACCGGATCCGAAAAGCGGTTCGATTCGATCACAGCCCACTGTTCCAAGCGGTTGGAGGGCAGTTCCTCGAGGTACACAGTCCTATCCGGAGCGGTGTAAGCATTTACCCCGCTACCTCCCAATGCCGAAATCAGCGTATCAAATTCATTCGGGATCGCGTACTGAGCCGCCAGCTGAGACTCCTTGTTTATCTCTTCGTAAATGCGGGCCCGCTCCTCAGGATCCTCCGTATTGAAATGCTCTTCATAGAGATCCGATATCCGATCGATATGGACCTTTTCCTTTTCCCAATCAGAGGAGCCCATCTTGGCATTTCCCTTAAAAAGCAAATGCTCGAGATAGTGAGCAAGTCCTGTGACATCCGCGGGATCGTCCTTCGAACCAGCTCTCACCGTGATCTCGGAACGGAAAGTGGGAGTCTCGTGATTCTCGGTTAGGTAGACTGTGAGGCCATTGTCCAACTCATAGATGTGGACCTGCATGAGGTCGTTGGGCAATGGCTCTTGAACCAGCTTGTAGCCAGCAAATGCAGAGGCAGCCGAGGCGAAAAGGCTCACGAACAACAAGGGGATCGAGCGATAGGACAATTTCATAAGCGAATGAATGTTCGGGGATTCGAGAAGGGGCGGAAACGTGCGTAGCGTTCCAAACAACAGAACGCTTCGCGGCGGATGACGAATTAAAGAAAGTCTGGATTCAATAAAGACAAGTTTGAGCGGGAAAGATCCAAGGTTTCGGCAGATTCAAGCGTTTGGAACGCGAGCGAGTCGACTTGCTCAGCTGTTACCGCTTTCGATACCTAGCTCTTGCAAGAACGGCTCGATAGAGCGGCTTCGCCCCAAAAAGCGTTTAATCGAAGTTTCGATTTCACGCGATCCGCCGGGAGCATAGATTTCTTCACGCAAGCGTTTCCCGGCTTCCTCGTCAAAGTAGCCCTTCTCGCTTTCCTCAAAAACCGTGGACAAGTCCGAGGCGATCGCATCCGCCCAAGCGTAGCCGTAGTAGCCCGCATCATACCCAGTCAGATGACCGAAAAAAGTAGCGAAACTAGTGTCGGCCGGCACCGGTAGGAAAACCTTGCTGAAAACTTGGTTGGAAAGCTCGATCACGTCTTTCCCACTGCCTTCCTTCACTTGGGTATGCAGAGTAAGATCAAGCATTCCTAGTCCAAGTTGGCGACGGTAATGCGTGGCGACTGTGGCAAGTTGAGCCTGTTTCATACGCTCTAAGACTTCGGCAGGAATAGTCTTGGACGTGTCACGATAATCCCGGGCAAACGTATCCAAGACAGGCTTGCTCCAAGTCCAACGTTCGAGCAACTGTGAAGGCACTTCTACGAAATCGCGCGGCACGCTGGTACCGGAGAACCGCTGGTATTTCGCCCGCGTCATGATGGAGTGCAGAGCGTGGCCGAACTCGTGGAAAAGCGTTTCAACTTCCGAGTGCGACAGCAAAGCTGGCTCTTCTCCAAGAGCCTTGGGAAAATTACAGAGCAAGGCCACGGTCGGACGGCGGTATTGGCCGCCTGGATCCTGCTTGCCACGAATGAAGGCAAACTGTGCGAAGTGGTTGTACTTCCCTTCTCTTGGAAACATATCGAGATAAACCAAGCCGAGCGGCTCGCCCGTTTCAGCATCTGAAACCATGTGCAGCGTTAGATCGTCTACCCAGCGATATGGAGCTTCCACCTCTTCGATCTTCAGGCCGAAGGTGCGCTCGTAGGTTGAGAACATGCCTCGCAATGTTTGTTCATACGGAAAGAAAACACGCAAGGCTTCCGTATCCACAGAATAGCGACGCTTCTTCAACTGGTTAGCGTAGTAGCGCCAGTCCCACATTTTGATTTCGGCATTCGGGTCGCCCGTCTCCTCTACCTTAAGCTCACGAAACGCAGCCAACTCGGATTTAAATTTCGGTTCCAGCCCTTCGACGAACTCACGTTCGAAAGCCAAGGCGGTCTCTGCATCCTTAGCCATCTTTGGCTCGATCCGATAATCCGCCCAAGTCTCGTAGCCTAACTTTTCCGCAATCGCAGCTCTTAGCTCCACAATATCCTGCAGCAGTCCCGCGTTTTCCTCCCGAGCGAGGGAGTAACGAGTTTCTTTCATTTTGCGACGCGTCGCTTCCACACTGCAGTTTTCCATCACCGAAACGAAGTGAAAGGTCACGTTCGGCATCACAGTATATTCGTCCTCGCCTGTCTTGACCCCTTCTTGCTCCAGCAAAGTTGCAGGGACACCGGCTAGTTCAGCTCTTGAAAAAACGAGCTCCTCGCGGGTCGAGCTGATATTGCTACGAAAATCGGTCAACATGGAGCTTAGCCGTTTGCGCATTTCCTCCACTTCGCTCCGCTCCGCAGACGGCAAGGCCATACCCGAGCGTCGATAGTCCCTCATGACTTCGTCGAAAAGCAGTTTATCCTCTCCTTCCAAAACCGGCGATGTCTCAGCGAAGGCCTTTACCGCCTCGTAAATATCCTCTCTGTAGTCGAGGCCCACACTCCAGTTCCGAAAACGTTTCACCGCTTCTCGAGCCGCGGAACGAACTTCAGGATCCTGGCTGGTCTCCTTAATTATGTTTATGCGGGACGAAACAACGGACGCATCACTGCCGAGATTTTCGAGGGCCACGATCGTATTTTCAAATGTACGCTTTCCGTCCGGCAAGGCCGCGATAGCATCCATAGCCATGGTCGCATCATCGATCGCCTTCTGGATAGAAGCCTCGATTTCCTCCGGACTTCGCTCAAAATGCGGTAATACGAGGTAGGCCCCAAAGGTCGCAGCCTTTTCTTGGTACGCATCCAAGTTGGAGGGCAACTCCGTCTCCTGCCCTAAGATTGGTCCTGCTCCAACACAGAGAAAAACGAAGCTCACAGAGAGCTTGATGGAACGGTAAAAACGAAAAAGACCCGCTAGCTCGCGGGTTCGGTTACTAGCGGTATTCACAACTACACTACTTGAGATTATCGTAATCGGCAACCGTGGCTGGATGTACTTCCACCCAATGGCCCGGGGTCACTTCCTTGAACTCGCCCGGTTGGGATGCGACCTCCTCCGAAACTTCGATAGGGCTTCGACGAGCAAACGCACAACCAGGAGGCGGGTCGATAGGCGATGGAACATCACCACGCAATACGACCCTATTCTTTTCGCGACGAGGATTGGGCTCAGGAATTGCCGAGATCAGAGCCTTGGTGTATTCGTGCATTGGATTTGCAAAAAGTTCTTTGCCCTCCGCCACTTCGACCATCTTACCCAAATACATAACACCGATCCGATCAGAGACAACCTTTACCACAGCCAAGTCATGAGCGATGAACAAATAAGTCAGCCCCATCTCTTTCTGCAGATCGATTAACAAATTCAAGATCTGGCTTTGAACCGAAACGTCCAAAGCGGAAACTGGCTCGTCGCAAATGATAAGCTTCGGCTCAAGAGCGATGGCTCGAGCGATGCCAATACGCTGACGTTGCCCACCTGAGAATTCGAAGGAATATTTTTCCGCCGCCGCCTTGCCAAGTCCCACGCGATCCAGCAAAGCATGCACCTTCTTCAAACGCGTATTCGCATCCCCAATACCGTGAATGACAAAAGGCTCTTCAAGAATCTCCCGCACAGTGTGGCGTGAATTCAAAGACTCCGCTGGATCCTGAAAGACCATTTGAATATCCCGGCGTAGCGGCCGCATCTCATTGCGGTTGTACTTGGCTACGTTTTGACCTTCGAAAACGATATCCCCTGCCGTAGGCTGAATCAGCCGGCATATCGTCTTGCCTAAGGTTGACTTGCCACAACCAGATTCTCCCACGAGACCGAAGGTTTCACCCTGCTTCAGGTTTAGGCTTACGCCGTCAACCGCCTTACAGTGCCTGACCGTTTTGGAAAACAATCCGCTCTTGAGAGGGAAGTGAACCTTAAGGTCCTTAACGTCTAAAAGTGTTTCGCTCATCTGCTAATTCGCCGCCTCTTCAACCGAAGGCTCTGACGTATTCACAATCTTCTACCCAATGCCCAGGAGAGTACTCCACGAGCTCTGGTCGTTTCTCCTTAAACTCTGCTGATGCGAGATAATCCTTAACCGCCGGATGGTTCGAGCGCGGAGCAAAGCGCGCACCTACCGGCATATCCGCCAGCGAAGGAACCATGCCCGGAATAGTCGCCAACTTTTGCTTTGCGTGTGACTCCAGCTTCGGGATGGAGCTCAGTAGTCCTTGCGTGTACAAGTGCTGAGGATTCTCAAATATCTCAAATACGCTAGCCCGTTCCGCAACGCGTCCGGCGTACATAACCACCACTTCGTTACAGGTTTCGGCAATTACTCCCAAATCATGGGTGATCATCACTACGGACATGCCGAGGTCCGCTTGCAGTTGCCCAATGAGATCTAAAATCTGAGCTTGGATAGTCACGTCGAGAGCCGTGGTTGGCTCGTCGCAGATGAGAATTTCCGGATCGCAAGCAAGCGCCATGGCGATGACAACGCGTTGACGCATGCCGCCAGAAAGCTGGTGCGGATATTCGGTGACGCGCACCTCCGGAGCGGGGATGCCGACGCGCTTCAATGCTTCAATGGAACGGTCCCAGGCCTCCTTCTTGTTGATCTTCGGGTAGTGCAGGAAAAAGCACTCGCTAAGCTGCTGTCCGATGCGATGCACCGGATTCAGCGCAGTCATGGGCTCCTGAAAAACCATACCGACCTGCTTGCCTCGCACCTTGCGCATTTCGTCGATGCTGAGGTCTACCAAATTGCGGCCATGCAGCTCAATCGAGCCGCCCAGAATCCTGCCCGTCGGGTTCGGCAGTAGCCTCATGATCGACATCGCGGTCACGCTTTTACCGCAACCGGACTCTCCCACGAGCCCAAGCGTCTTTCCCTTGGGCACATCGAAGGAGACATCGTCAACTGCGACGATCACACCATTTTTGGCAGCAAATCCGGCCCGAAGGTTGCGGACACTAAGAGCGCTCGAATCCTGAGTTTGCATTAATTCGTGGAGTGGTATTGGTCAAAAGTCTCGATCACTGGCTCGAAGGTCTCGCCGCGTCTCATGGCGCTCATCGTCTCTTCCTTCACCTCAGGATCCATCCACATGATTCCAAACTGGTCCCAGCTGTCGCTCACACGAGTGTCAAAGCCTTCTGGATACCGCATCCAACGCCAGAGCCCCACACGGTAGTAAGTCGTCTTGAAGGCTGGGATGAAAGCTGCGTCCTCGTGAATGAGTTCCTGCAATTTCAAAGAGATCTCTTTGATTTCCTCGAGGTCATTGCTCTCGCGGTAACGGTCAATCATCTCGTCCCACTCTGGATAGGCGGTAATGGTGAGATTGTTAGTGGTTGGCTTCGGATCGCCATCAGGGGTTAGCGCGTTGTAAGAATGATAGAAGTCAAAGAAACGTGGATACAGCTCTACGGAGACATTGTAGGCAGTGACGGCCATCTCATGATTCTTTTCCTGCATTTGCTTGAAGGCGGTCATTAGGTCCAAATCCTTAATGCGAATTTCGAGCCCAGCCTTTTGAGCGTCTTCTTTAAGGATAGTCACGAAATCACGCAAATTAGGACGCCCATTGGTCAGCTCGATAGAGAGTCGAGTCCCATCCTCTCTCATCAAGATCCCATCTGGGCCACGCTTGGTGAAACCAGCTTTCGCGAAACTCTCCATAGCTAGGTCAATATCGAACGGACGAGCCTTGATGTCCTTGTTCTGGTACTCGCCGTAGCCTTCACCCCATGAGTTGGCTCTTTCGTAGTCGCCACGGAAAACCTGATCGATTGCCAGATCGAGGTTCAAGGCGTACGCGATGCCTACACGCACATCGTGGTTATCGAGCAGCGGCTTGGACTTGTTCATCCAAATACCCCAGTTGGGACGCGGCTTTTCAGTGTAGAATTTTATCTTATGGATGTATCCATTTTGCACTTCCTGCGCATCATTGGGGAGCTTGAGATGCCAGAACTCAGGCAAAGTAAGACCGAAGAAATCGAGTTCTCCCTTCTTGAAGGCTTCGAGAGCCTTGTCCATATCACGGATGGTCTTGAAAACGCGCTTGTCGAAATTGAAGCGATTGCGGAGGAAGCGCTTGTCGTCGCCCCACCATTTGTCGAGACGAGTTACCGCAATGGAGCGTCCCTTTTTCACATCATCCGGGAGCACGACGTAAGGTCCCGTGGTCGGCTCGAAAGTCCACTGATACATCTCGGTGAAGTTTTCATCATAGACCTTGTAGTGGTGGCTAGGCACTGGACGGACGTCTTCCTCGAAAAGACGGAAGATATCCGGCTTCGCTTCCTTCACATCGATCGAAATCGTGTAGTCATCGTATTTGGTGATATTTGTATACGTTTCGCCAATACGGTACCAGTTGGTTGACCATGGCTCTTGGTGGAAGCTCTGTTGCATGAAGTAGAACATGAACAGATAATCATCGGCCGTTACTTTGACTCCATCCGAGTAGGTCGCCTTAGGATCTAGCTTGAAATAGACGCGCTTGTTTTCCCAATCGATATGCCATGCTTCCGCCAACGCGGGATAATATTTGCCCGGAACGTTGGGGTGCGGCTGCACGACTCGGAAACCGTAGTCATCCAAAAGGTAGCGACGAAAAGCGCTATTAGAGTCAGGTCCAATGACACGAAGCGTACGCGGATAAGAGAGCTGCCAATCGAAAAGGATGCCTCCTCGCTTCGCTTCCGGTGATGCGAACTCCGGCAGATCGCTCGAATCCTCCCAATCTATATCAGCAGGGATATCCTCTGGAGTGGCAAAAGTGAAAAATTCCGGATGCTCCGCGTAGTAAGCTTTCGCCTCCTCGAGTGAAGCTCCTCCTTCGCCACTCACGCTTTCGGCAGGGGCTTCTTCTTTCTCTCCACCGCCACAGCCAACCAAGGAAAAGGAGGCTATGATTGCGATAGAGTTCATCCATGCCCGCTTGCGAAAGCGACTGGATAGGAAGTTTAGGCCTAGTTTCTCGAATATCATATCTACTACTGGTAAAGGGTGAATTTCTTGGGATCGAATGCGTCGCGCACCGCCTCGCCTATGAAAGTGACGAGCAGAAGCACGATAACCATTGCGCTGAATGCAGACAACACGATCCACGGTGCGTGGAGGTTGGTTGTCCCTTGTTTGAGCAGCTCGCCCCAACTCGGAGTTGGAACCGGCAAGCCAAAGCTGAGAAAGTCCAATGCAGTGAGGCCGGTGATCGCAGCCGCTACAGTGAACGGGATAAAGGTAACTAAGGTGGACAAGCTGTTCGGCAAAACGTGCTTGAAAATGATTCTTGTGTTGCTCGCGCCCAAGGCTTCGGCCGCGGCTACGTAGTCACGGGCCTTCTCCTTATAGGCTCCAGAACGCATGTAGAAAGTCATACCAGTCCAGGAGAAGGCGACCACGATGAACAAGAGTTTCCAGAAGTCCGGCGTCGTCACGGAGGCCACGATAATAACCACGTAGAGGAACGGGATGTTGGACCAAATCTCGATCAGGCGTTGTCCAATTAGGTCGAACTTGCCCCCGAAGTATCCCATTGAGCAACCGATGCCTACTCCTATCAAGTAAACGAGAGCGACGTAACCGACCGAAAAGCCGATCACGATGCGAAAGCCGTAGATCAAGCGTGCAAGAATGTCGCGAGCAGTCTTGTCGGTGCCAAGGAAATGCTTCTCGGACACCGAGGGAGCAAATGGCGGATAGATGCCATCCTTAAAATCACTCTCGTAGGGACCGTAAGGGACTAAGGGCATGAGCATCCAGTTGTCGCTGCCCTCCGCTTTCCATTTCGCCTGCAAGTCGCGATAGTCCACTTCGAAGTCGTAGTCCTCCCCAAAAGTCCGACCGGATATTTGGTCCGCGTAGGTAGGGAAATAAAGCTCGCCCTCGTAGCTCACGATCAGAGCTCGGTTGTTCACCCAAAGCTCCGCGAAAATCGCAAAAAGAGCCAAGATGCTAAGGACAATCAAAGAGTAGTACCCGCGGCGATTGGAACGGAAGCGCTCCAGCTTCTTGCGGGTTATCGGGTTCAGTTTAAATTTCAGCATCGCTGGTCTGAAAAATGCCTATTTGAAGCGAACGCGTGGATCGGCCAATGCAACAAGGGCGTCGCCCACCAAATTGCCGACCAGCATGAAAACCGAGGAGATGAGCAACACGCCCATCACGATCGGGTAATCGCGTTCCAAAGTTGAGGTGTAGCCGAGCAAGCCCAATCCATCGATGTCGAAGATAGACTCGATGAGGAACGATCCGGTCACGAATATCGTAAAGTTTTGCCCGAAGTTGGTGGCAATCGGGATCAGCGAGTTCCGCAAAGCGTGCTTGAAAACCGCCCGTTTGAAACTCACGCCTTTGGCCACCGCCGTGCGAACATAATCCGCAGCCAAATTCTCCAGCAGGTGATTCTTCATCAACAGCGTAACGAAAGCGAAGCTACCGATAAGATAACAACTCAACGGAAGCACAGCATGATGGAAGAGGTCCTTAACCTGTTCCCAGAAGGTCATGTACTCGAAGTCGTAACTCACAAAGCCGTCCATGGGGAACCACTCCCACCTCGCCGCGGGATAGACTACCAGCAGCGAACCTAGGACGTAACCCGGCACTGCATAGCCGCTGAAAATCACGATAGAAGTTATGTTATCGGTGAAAGACATGTGCTTGATGGCTTTCACCACCCCGAGCGGCACGCAGACCCCGTAGGTGATGATCAAAGTCAGTCCTCCATAAAAGAAACTCACCTTCAGACGCTCCGCAATCATGCTCCAAACAGAGTCATTGTAGATATTAGAAGTACCCAGATCTCCCTGTACCACTTTGCCCAGCCAATGGACATACGCCACATACCAAGGCTTATCCAAACCGAAGTACGCCTTCATATTTTCGATCTGTTCCTCAGAAAGAGCCGCGCCGCGTGAAGCTCCGCCCCCTCCTCCGCCGCCCTCGGCAGCAGCCATCTGAGCAGTCATCATCATTCGCTCAAAAGGACCGCCCGGTACGAAGCGGGTGATGGCGAAGACGATCATGGTCACCCCGATTAATGTTGGTGGGATGAGCAGGATTCTTCGAAGAAAGTAATCACGCATAAATCAATAAAAGGGATAAGATGAAGGGAGAAGGGAGGAAAATCCCAAAAATGCAAGATCGACAGCCAAGCATCTCTTGAGCCGAAGACGAATCAAGGTCGACATTGATTACCCGAAACGAATCAGACCGAATAGACAATCTAGATGCACTTCTATGCGACCGGGTAAACAGCAAGCTACGCATCCCCGTTGTGACAACGCAAAAATAAAGCCCGACCCCCAATGGGGGTCGGACTTCTCCCAAACAACATAAAGAAATTGGATTATTCCTTACGGAACAGTAGGGGAAACTTGGCACAATTCCCTTCTGAGAGAGAAAGAACTGCTACAGCTCGGATAGTTCAAACGGTTTGGGAAAAGAAGTGTAAAACTCCGCTTTTTTCGCAAAAATTTTAATGTTTTTACACCATCCCTAGGTAAGCGGGGAGTCGGTTTTCCAAGGTTTACACTTAGCAAATCGAATCGGCAGATTTCGGCAGATTAGGAAAACCGCTACTAATCGCCCAAATTAGCTGAGCTGCTAGCTTCAAGATGCACTGTACGCGTCGGAAACGCGATGGAGGATCCACGGCGTTCCACGGCCTTCATTATCTTCAGATTTATCCGCTGCCTGATATCCATGTGCGCCAACCAAGCGGTGGTGGATGTGAAATAGTAGACTAGAATCTGCAGAGCGCTTTCGCCGAAGTCCGTGAAATTAACCAAAATGAACTCCTGGTTTACTCCTTCGTCCTCTCGAAGCAACAAACGGATGTCTTCAACCAAGCCTTCCATATTCTCGGGCGAAGTACTGTAGGTTACCCCGATGTACTGTTTGACTCGGCGCTTCGGCATTCGACTCCAATTCTCGATCATCTCATTGGCCAAAACCTTGTTTGGGATGGTCATTAGCGATTTGGACCAAGTTCGGACCTTTGTTGAGCGAAGTCCGATTTCCTCCACATCGCCATCAACTTTACTCCCAACCTGAATCCAATCCCCTACCTTGAACGGCCGATCTGC
Source organism: Pelagicoccus albus (assembly GCF_014230145.1). Classification (NCBI taxonomy): domain Bacteria; kingdom Pseudomonadati; phylum Verrucomicrobiota; class Opitutia; order Puniceicoccales; family Pelagicoccaceae; genus Pelagicoccus; species Pelagicoccus albus. The sequence continues at coordinate 334,308 of NZ_JACHVC010000007.1, read as the reverse complement.
CACGATGCTTACCGAACCGAAAAAGTTAGCCAAAGACTCTTGAGCAGCGAGCGCTATGGCGAGACCGCCAATCCCCATACCAGCCAGCAACGAGCCCACCGAATACCCAAGGTTTTGCACCACAAGTACCGCAGCAATCACGATGAGGAAAACGCGGGCAGTCTTCTTGATGAGCGGAATAAAATGGTAGACCCCCATGTCCCGTTCCTTGGTCACATCGACCAAGACCTCCGCCATTACATCCACAGCCCTTAGGAGACCCCAGAACAATACCGTCATAGTCGAGGCCTGAAAAATCCTCAAAAGGACGACGTCCACTCCATCCGTCAGGCTCAACACCGACAGAGAAATAAAAAAGCCCACCACATAGACCATGGCTCCGAGGGGCCCAGTCATGGCTGGGATCAGCTTATCATCAAAAGTCCAAGATGTGCGTCTCGCGAAAGCGAGGAACCAGCGGTTATATATCCCGAGAATTATTTTCCGGACCACAAAAGTCGCTAACAGAAAGACGAAAAACGTGACGAGTCGTAGCCCCGAATTTCCTCCGAGGTCTAGGTCCGTCAATTGGCTGAGCTCCTCGATAGCCTCCTGCCTTAGATCCGAAAAAGTCTGTTGGGCGCTTGGAGCTTCGCCCTCCGAAACCGGCGCCATCTCCTGCCCCCAACTCCGGAGCGAAAAAGCGAGAGAGGAAATCAACAAAGCGAGTCGACCAAGATTCTTGTACATCGTCTCAAGCTCAAACTGCCCCAAAGCGGTGACACAAGCCCCAAAACTCTCGACAACAAAAAGCCGGCCTCGCTCCCGCGAGACCGGCATCCTCCTATCCATCAAACCGCTTTGAATTCGCTAATCGATAGCGATTCGGCGCGGCTTCTTTTCCTCTGCTTTAGAAAGTGTTAAGCGAAGCACGCCGTACTCGAAGTCAGCAGCGATCGATTCTCCATCGACCTCCTCACTCACATCGAGCCGCAAGCGGTATACCAAACCGTCTTCGGAAACGCCTGCCAACGGATTCCAATCTTTGCGATTCACCCATTCCCGGCTTCCTAGAATTTCCAGAACGCCATCGGCCAAAGTGATTTCGACTTGGTCTTTTACCACACCGGGCAAGTCCACTTGGACTTGGTAGGCAGAGTCTTGCTCCTCGATTTGGTAGACCGGACGCACGTAGCGTACATGGCTTGATTGATTACCTTCGCTCGTTTCGGCAGTTGGCTGCCCCTTCTTGGTTACGTTAAGTAAGCTCATTTTTCCTCCTCAAATAAAATTATCGATTCCCTAGCCGGCAGCTTAGCCGATCTTGATTTGACGTGGCTTTAAGGCCTCCCGAAGCGGCAAGCTCATACTGAGCACACCATTTTCGTAGCTAGCGGAAATTTTTTCCACATCCACGTTTTCAGGCACCTTCAACTCCCTCTTATACTCCAATTTCTTGGTCTCGGATTCAGCCTTCCCTGTCCCGTCAAAAACTCTCTGGCCCGCAACAGTGAGGATACCTTCCTCGATATCGATGGTCAGATTCTCCTTTTTCACTCCTGGCATGTCGACGCGAGCAAGATACCCGCTCTCGTTTTCGTACCAACGAAGTTTCGCGGCAACAGGACCTGTTTTCACTGATGAGCTAGCCTTAGCGGGAGCTTTCCCGGCTAATCCGGAGAAAAGCGTTTCAAACTGCTTTTCCAAATCGCCCAGTCCTGCTGGCCAGTCGAATACGTAACGTGGAGTGGTGGTGGTTCTAAAGTATGTCATAATTGTTTAGGTCTGGTTGTTTCAGTTTATTTGATTGATGCCCCCTATTGTGCAGTTCTGATACCAACCTCAAATAACTTTCTACATGTTGCTATTCAGTTACTTAGCAAATTTAGAAGCAGACCATAGAGTCACAATGTCCCACATTATACCACCACAACCGTGACGGGAGCATAGAATTGTCCCAACCGGATTGCACCGGAATCCTCGACTACGCCTTAGTTGCCTCCGAGAGGGGCCTGCCGCACTTTCCGATTTACAAAATAGCCGTATTCGCCTCTGTCTGTGCCCCAATGAACAACGAGCCATCCATCTTCGACACAGTCTACGACCGTACCGAGACCGACAGCCAGAAGTGGCAAAAATACGAGGGGCAAGACATCCTTCCCATGTGGGTTGCCGATATGGACTTCCATGCTCCAGAAGTCGTTCTCGACTCGTTGCACGAACGTATTGATCACGGCATCTTCGGCTACGCGCGGCCCGAACCGAGCTGTACGGAAGCTGTGGTCGAAATGTTGGATCGCGAATACGGATGGAAGATCGATCCAAGCTGGCTGGTCTGGCTGCCCGGTCTGGTAGTGGGGCTCAACATCGCCAGCCGCGCCTTCTGCGAGGATAATCACAGTGTGCTGACCACGACTCCGATCTATCCGCCCTTTATTTTCGGGCCCAAGTTCCAGAAGCGTCCGGTCGTGAAAGCGCAGATGGCTTTGGATGGAGACCGCTACGTCATCGATTGGGATGCTCTCGAAGCAGCAGTAACCCCCGACACGAAGCTGTTCCTTTTCTGCAATCCACACAACCCATGCGCCCGCGTCTTCGAACGCGAGGAGCTCCTCAAGGTTATCGAATTTTGCGAAAAGCATGACCTCATTTGCTGCTCTGACGAAATCCACTGCGAACTCGTTCTAGACGGACGCAAACATATCCCACTCGCATCGGTATCCGAAGAGGCGAAGAAACGAGTCTTTACTTTCATAGCCCCCAGCAAAACCTACAATTTGGCAGGACTAGGATGCTCAATCGCTATCTTCCCTGACGAGCAACTGAGGCAGAAATTCCAGGCCGCCACACGTGGCATAATGGCTGAGGTCAACAACTTGGGCTACACCGCCTGCGAGGCAGCGTACCGCTACGCCCAAGACTGGAGAGACGAGCTACAAAACTACTTGGCCGGAAACCGAGATCTCATCCACGACTTTATCAAAAAAGAAATACCAGAAATCGGACTCTACCAGCACGAGGCGACTTACTTGAGCTGGATGGATGTCTCCAAACTTGAGTTGCCAAATCCCGCCGCTCACTTCGAAAATCATGGCATCGGGCTCAGCGACGGAGTTCCTTTCGATAGCAAAAAGCACCTTCGCCTCAACTTCGGCTGCCCTCGCTCTACCCTAGAAGAAGGGCTGAAACGTCTTAAAGCAGGCGTTGACGCACTTAGATAGACCGATTTGTCTAAAATTTTCCTAACTAATCCGCTAGGCATCCGCCTGAGCGGATTTTTTTTCACTGGCGTAAAGCGATAGCCGATCACAAAGCGTTGCGAGCATGAGTATGGCTTCCTGGAACCGCAGCCTCTGAACCTCGCTGACGACAACGCCCACCTCCCGGTACTCGAGAAAGCCCTTATTCAAGCGAACTGATCCACAAACCGATTGCTTCGATAAAAATTCGAGACGCTTAACGACCGCCTCGTCTTCGAACACATCTTTCAAAGAATCGGAGCTAAAAACCGTAGCCCCAGAATACAGACCCTTCACCTGAAAGCGTTGAGGGCGATCGAAGCGAGCACCTTCCTGAGTGCCCTCAAATTCCATCAAGAACTCGATATCTCCCGCAAACAATGCCTCCAAAACCAGCGAGGTCCATTCCTGCTTGCCCCCCTCCCCTTTGACGAAGTGGTCATAAAGGGACAAGGGGTAACCACGACTGTCGCCATGCAACGAACAGCGCTCACCGATACCTTTGCCCCAACGGGACTGAGTCACCCTTTTCGATAGCCCAAATCGCTTCTCCAACACTTCATATTGCCGGAGCATGAGCTCGTGCCTTCTACCGAGAAATCTCGGCAATATTAACAAGATCGCAGCGGCGACCAAACCTGCGATCAAGATTGCCACAAGAAGAGTTTCTAGCCGCAATTAGCGATAAACATGCGACTATCTGTACCACCACTGCCAATACGCACAGTAAACGGCGTGAAGCACTTTGGGCACCGGCCGACGTAAGCGGTCCCTTCATCATTGGAGTAAAGCCTGCCGTAGCAATTGCAGCTGGCGAAGCGTACTCCAAGGAAACGCTTGTTCTTTTTAGTAGTCTTAAATGATGTGCTATTTGACATGACGTCTTCTACATTAGTTCGTATTCAAACTGGCTGGCAAGCACCTGCATCGCGCCAATAACTTTGGCCCAAGAGTAATCCTCTCGCGAATACGGTTCATAGCACTCGACCACGCCGGCTTCGCCATCCTTTTGCCAGAGCATAAGGTAATAGTCCAGCCCAGGACGCCCGTCGCCATAGCTCTCACATAAGCGAAGGCTAGAGCTTTGCAGATAGTCCATGACGGGGTGATCCGACTCAACTTCGGCCTGCAAGGCATCCAGCTCTGGCTTAGGTCCCAAAGAAGCGGCATCGCTGTCTAAACGTTCCCACAATGGCTTCTGAAAACTGGCTACAGTCAAAAGAGATTTCACATCGTCATGAACGATCGAATACACCTTTTCTGCCCCTTGGGCTGGGACATGGATAAGAGCGATGTAGTCCTTGGTGAAACGGTTGGAGCGATTGCGTGGGACGAATGCGAGGAGCGCGTCGAGATACTCGTCTACTGGTGAATTCATAATCTAGTTGCTCTGGTTAACGTAGTTTCGACTGGCTCGCTTTTAGTTCAGCAGACGCAGGACTGTCTCTGGCAAGGAGTTTGCCTGGCTGAGCATAGCAGTCCCCGACTGCACCAGTATCTGATACTTGGCTAGACGTGTAGATTCTTCGGCCACATCCACGTCGCGGATTCGGGAATTCGCAGATTCGAGATTTTGGCTTTGAGTGGTAAGCTGTGTCTCCACAAATTCGAGACGCGACTGAAGCGAACCTATCTCCGCACGATTTTCAGCGATTTCCTGAATCACGGAGGTGAGATGGGTAATAGTATCCGCCGCGGAGACGGATACGCTTCCGGCTTCATCAAGCAGTTGAGCGAAGGCGGTGGAAGAATCCTTCATGTTCATCTCGGGAATGTTCATGAACTGGTCACCCGAAGCACCGACTGCAGTAGGCAAATCGCCCCGACTTCCAAACAGGCTAATTCCGTTGAACATGCCGATCGGCTCGCCGTCGACCGACCATGATGGACTATCGTTACTGCCCACTACACTGCGTAGCTGATCCTTAAGTTGCTCAAACTCTTCTTCGTACAAGGCCTTGTCACCGTCGTTCTTGGTGACGTCTCGAGACATCATGGCAAGCTCACTCATACGGGTCAAAGTTTGCGTCATCCCTTGCAGGAAGCCATCCGTGGTAGTCAGCAAAGACATGGCGTTTTGCGTGTTGGTCCGAGCCGCCAAAACCCGAGAGTTTTGCGCTTCCAACTTTTCCGAAACCGCCAACCCCGCCGCATCGTCGGATGGATTGATGATCTTGGAACCAGAGCTTAGCCGAGCCAGACTCTTGCTAAGGTGGGCTGAACTTCTTTGGAGGCTGCTGGCAGCCTCGATTGCATTTGAGTTAGTATTGATAACCATCGTACGACCTCTTCCATTAGGTTGCTTGTTCTGTCTGCTGGCAGCGGGATCACGAACGCTTCATGCGCCCTGGTTGTGCGAACCTGCCGCCGTTTCTTTAGATTGCTTTTTCGAAGCCAAGCTCTTGGCCAAACCGGAGAGCTTAGGCTTCGCAGCAGGACCATCCCCTTTGGCAGCCGCGGGCATCGCGATCGCTTCCTTGTTGGCCTTCTGCATTTCTTCAAAAAGTTCTTTTCGAACCACTGGGATAGACCTTGGAGCGTCGATACCGATCTTTACGGTGTCTCCATCGATGCGGGTTATCCTGATTTCGATGTTGTCGGCGATAACGATCGCCTCATTCACTTTGCGGGAAAGTATTAACATTTCGGAGTCCTTCCTTGGGTGCTGCTGATTAAGTTAGGATGCCACGGCGCTATCTGACAGAAGCGGGTGCCTCGCAGAGAACTTCATGTAGTTGGCGGCGATCAGCTGCTTGCCCTTGAGGGTCCGGCGGTTGATTACGATCGGGCCGATGAGGTTTACGGTTGCCGCTTCAATATCGTCATTTTTCAAAGTCACGATATTGAGAACCAGGGCATCCTCAGCTTGCGCTATTTCGAGCTTGGAAGCGTCGTCGTCGGCTATTTCCAGATCGTAGTCTGAAAGAATGGCAGTTGGCTCGATCACGACAAATCCGAGCTCATGCTGATCCGCGCAGCGAATCCACATGAAAGGCTCTTCTTCTTCGTTGATGAGCAACTCAAATCGGGTGGCGTCCTCCAATCCGATCAAGCCTCCAGGGAGGTCAAACTCCATAGGCTTAATCCAGACCTCTTTTTCAGTTTTGGAATCGGGTGCTACTTTCATGAATAGGTATTTCTCAGTGGTGGTTAGGCAATTCGCTATCAGAGATAGTCCAGGAGCGATTGGTCCAGAACCTGGCCTGCGCTCTTGAGCGAAGCCTGGTAGGCATTCTGTACTTGTGTTAGCTTAACCACTGTTTGGGCTATGTCTACGTCCGCCTCGGCGGAAATGTTCTCTTCTAGGTCCGTAAAACGCTGCTCATTAAGCGAAAGATCGAATTCGATACGCATCTGCACGGATCCTTGGCGACTTAAAGCAAAGATGAGGCTATCCTCGGAATCCTCTAGCTCCGTACGCAGCGTTCCGGACACGGCATCCGGCTCACCCGTCTCCATAGCATCTCGCAACTCAATCATGCGGTTGATGAAAGTCGCGAACTCCTCGTTGGTCGAACCATCGGTGTAAGGGCTTATCGTTCCGGTCTCAGAGAGATGAAATTCCGATCCTGATTCCGCTCCGGTGTACTCGACACTTAAGATCTTACCACTGTCAGGAAAGGCTAGATCATCTGCAGAAAGAGTAGGAGTAACCGAAGATCCACTACTATCCAAGGCTGTCACTGCGTTGGTAGCCAAATCTAGCGTATGCGAACTTCCATCTGGAGCTGTCATGGTGACGGTCCCAGCTGCTAGGTCTCGTGAAAATACGTTACCATCGTCGTCCTCCATTTCCAAGACTTGGAAGGGCTGATTCCCCGTATCCACACCTGCAAAGATGTATTCACCATTAAACTTCGCATTAGCGCTTTGCATCGCATGCTCGATGAGCTCGTCGACTTCCTCCGCATACGCTTTCATTCCGTCTTCCCCGCTCAGGCCATCCGCTAGGGTCGCGAGCTCCGAAACACGATCGGAGATTTGAATAAAATTCTGAAGCTGCGAAATCGTGGTATTGTTAATGTTCTGAGCGCGAGAGGCATTTTTCGAATACTGGGAAATACGCGCCTTCTCTTCCTGCATATCCAAGATACGATTCGCGGACGCTGAATCCTCCGAGACTTTTGAAATACGCTGCCCGGTCGCCACCTGCTCGTTCAAGGTGTTCATCTCCTTGGTCACACGTTGCAAGTGACCTAGCAGGGTGTCGGGAAAAGTGTTGTTGGTAACTCTCATTTTGTGGGAAGCTGAGATTTATTCGTATTCAGGAATTGGATTAGACTAAACGATTTACAATGACGTCCAGCATTTCGTCGATAGCGCTGATAAGCTTACCTGTCGCCTGGAACGCTCGCTGAAATTTCATCATATCGGTCATCTCCTCATCCAAAGAGACTCCCGACACTGAATCCTGCTGCTGTTTCAAAAGATCGAATACCACAGCCTCGTCTTCGAGCCTAGCTTCGACCTTCGCTACACCTTCACCGAGGTCAGTCACCACAGCGCGATAAAACGTACCAAGGTCGCGACCTCCCAGAGCATCGAGCTTTGTCTCATCAAGCTCGGCAATTGCTAAAGTCAGGGAATTGTCGCCCTGAGCCTGCTCGTCTGAATTCGTGGTACGAAGCGTCGCAGCAGTAAGTCCATCGACCAGCTTTATACCAGCTGCAGACGTATCCGTATCATCAAAGAAATTAGTGTCGTTTGGAGGATTCCCGTCGCTGTAGAGAGCGTTTACTTGCGTAACCAGTTCTTCGGCCAAGGCGTCTAGACCCCGTCTGTATTCTGCTATCACTCCATCACGGGCTTCCAAAGCGCCGGCTACGCTACCGTTACTGATTTCGATTTGCGTTTCATCGTCCCCTACAACGAACTTGGGAGAGTCCGCCTCAGTCTCGGCGTCGATAAACTTTACCTCTTGGTAACGCCCTCGCTCGACTAGATTGATGGTTGGACTATCTGCTCCCACCGTTGGTACATAAACTCGAATCTGACCCGAGCTATCGGGAATCTCCTCAGTCTTGATCTGCATGATCTCAGAGAGATCCTCGAGTATTCCCTGTCGCTGGTCCCGTAAACTCAGAGCCTGCCCGGCACTTTGGGACTCTGCGCGAGAAATCTCCGTGTTGAGACGAGCGATCTCTTCGATCATTTGATTCGCAGAATCGATATCGGTGCTCACTTCCAGACCGATGTCTTCGTGCAAGTCGCTGAAACGCTCGGAAGTGACATTTAGCTTTTCGGTGAGCAAATCCGCATTTTGCAGCAACGCTTCCTTTTCCGCATCTGATCCAGGATTCGCGGATAGAGAATGGAAAGCAGTGAAAAAACTGTTCAGCGTATCCGCGATACCACCACTAGCTGAGTCCGTTGTAGAGCCATCGATGAAAGCAGAATCGTCTGCCCGGCTGATCTCTTGTCCTAGGCTTGATTCAGCCTTTGCCAAAGCTGATTGCTGAGCCTCCAGAGAAGCGTTCAAACTGGTCTCACGCAAAATTTCACGGTCAAGAACCGTATCTCGCATTTGTTCGAAACCTTGGACTTCCACTCCCGTACCTTGCGAGCCGACCAAGGTTTGAATAACGCCATCTTCACCGATAACCACCCGCTGACGGGAGTAGTTCTCGTTGTTGACGTTCGCCATGTTATTACCCGCAGTGATCACTCCATAACGGTGAGCGGTAAGGGCTTTAGCGGCGTTGGCGAGATCGCCTATGATGTTTGCGGACATGTGGTGTGGGTGTGTATCCGTTGTTTGGTTTCGCTGTCCTCAAGTCTTAGACAAAGGCTTGATAGCGCGAGGGAAGCTTTGCCTTTACTCCTACTTGTCCCTTCTTCGTGTAGGTCTTGTTAAAATTCCCAGGCTGGAGTCGCTGCATGGCCTCATGGTTGATTTCCATCGTGCGAGAAAGCAGCATAAAGTTCTGGCGAGCCTTGTGACGAGTGCGGCTAACCATGTGATTGATCTCGTCTACCAAAGCCTGAAGCATGGGCCTCATAAAATCTGGAAAATAAGCTAACAGTTTGGACAAAGGTTGATCCTCATCTGCTCCAAATATCCGAGCCATATCGCGTACTAGCCCTTCCCGGTTTTCGCGTAGATCTCCCATTTTGGACATATAGTCCTCTATCTCAGTGTTAGTCTCGAGCACGAGTTGCGGATCGCGTTTGAAAATCTCCTCCTGCTGCCGCTCGAGCAAATTATACAGGCCTCCGTATTCTTGCACCTCATGGCGCAACAAATTGACCAGTGGGTCCCAGTTGTTTTCTGCTGGTGTGTTATTCATGGGAAGCGATTCCCTCTCCTTCGTTCAGTTCTTGGGGAAACAGTTTAGCCTGCAACACAGAGGAAAAGCCCAAAGAGCCTGCCTCCGTAATGCTGGACGCCAAACTGTCCTTTATTAAGTGTTCGTACATTGGGGTACTGCTACCGGTACCGAAGTATCCATTCTCTGGATCCATTGGCTTCAATGCTTCGTCTAGAAATTGACGCAGTAGGACTCCTTCAAACTCACCGCCAAGCTGCTCAACCTGCTCCTTTTTCGAAGCATCTCCCGAGAGCATTTGCTCCTTCCAAGCCGATCCTGTCAGTCCTGCTGCCGCTGTAGTTGTAACTTCCATTTGTTGGTAGAGTCCTATTTTCTAAAATTCGTATTTATTATTTAATCACGAGTTCTGCCTGAAGAGCGCCCGCACTCTTCATGGCCTGCAGTATAGACATCATCTCGCGAGTCGATACGCCCATTGCGTTCAACGCGTTAGTTACCTGCTGAATGGTTGGATAGTCGGGCACGATATGGAAAGCGCCCAGTTCTTCCTCCACGGTGACATTAGTGCCTTCCGCTACTGCAGTTTCGCCTACTTGGGCGAGAGGCCCTGGCTGCGAGATATTTTGCGAACGAGCAATGGTCAGGCTCAGCGATCCATGGCTAACCGCTACGGTCGACACCCTTACTCCCGCAGTCGCTACGATCGTACCCGTTCTCTCGTTAATAATAATCTTCGCAGGTGTATCTGGCTCAACAGTTATCCCTCCTATGGAAGAAATGAAATCCACTTCTCTTCCAACGTAGATCTCGGGAATCGTCACCTGCACAGCAGCCGCATCGAGAGCGAGCGTACTTGAGGGGAAAATGACATTGATACCTTCCGCTAACTTGGACGCCGTATTGTAGTCTGGGTTTCTTAGAATCAACTTAACGGACCCTCCCCTTGAAACATCCATCTCGATTTCCCTTTCCACGATAGCCCCATTGGAAATCGTCCCTACTGTTGGGTGGTTCTTTTGGACAGTCGCCCCCCCTGCTCCACCAGCCCCACCGATGTATCCGCCTACTGCGATTTGGCCTTGAGCTACGGCGTAGACTTCGTCGTCCGCACCGAGAAGAGGAGTCTGAAGCAATACTCCCCCTTGCAGACTTTCAGCATCGCCAATGGAAGATACCGTCACGTCGATACGAGTACCTTCGCGAGCGAATGGAGGAATATCGGCAGTGATCATAACGGCAGCGATATTCGCAGACTTCAATTCGTCGGGATCAACCGTAAGACCAAAGCGCTTCAGTGAATTTGCCACTGCATTGATAGTCATGGGTGAATCGCTATCGCCATCACCCGCTAGTCCCACGACAAGTCCGTATCCAACCAACTGGTTGTCTCGGCCGCCCTCCACTGAAGCAAGATCCTTGACGCGAGCGGCTTGTAAGAAGCTGGCGGATACTAGAAGAGCTGAAATGGTGAGAAGTAAGGTTTTCACTTTGGGAAAAATAGGTTTGCGACTGAGCTTACAGGACATTGGTCACGTCTACGAGGCGCTGTATCCAACCCTTAGTTTGGGCAGTCTTGAGATCGCCTTCGCTAAACATCTCGATTGACGCATTGAGCACGTTTTCAGAAGTGACTGTGTTGTCCGACAGAACATCGTCCTTGCGAACGATGCCACGAACCACGAGGTATTGCGCCTCGCCTGAGGACTTAACCTTGCGAGCGCCTTCAACGATCAGGTTTCCGTTTGGCTGAACATCGACCACCATCACTGCGACACGCGCCTGAAAGATGTTTGTATCCGCCACCGTACCGGATCCGTTGAAAGAGTCGTTCGGGTTTAGAGATATGCTTCCCGCTGCCGAACCAGTTTCTATAACATTGCCAATTACGATGGATCCTAGGTCCTGTGAAATATTTGAGGATGTGGAGGATGACTTGGAGCTTGTTCGGTTGACGATGGTCTCCTCTTCAATTTCCAGGGTAATAATATCGCCGACTTGAGCGCCGGAACGATCCGCAAACATGCCGCTTTCATTGTTCTTGGGAGAATCCCAAAGAGACTTGCCAGAAAGGGCCGTGGCAAGGAGGAGTGCTGCCGTAGTTATTAATTGCTTACACATTTTAGTATAGAAAATTTGAGGGATTAAAAAACCACTTCTACCCGATTCTCTCCTACCACCTTGGCGGAAAACTCTTTGGAAGAATCGATGTTCCTAAGAAGAATGAGGTCTCCATCGGACCCATCTTGACGAGCAATCGCACGCATGGTGATGGCAAGTAAGCCATTGACCGCGGATACCTCTACGACATCTCCTCTTCGAATGAGGGAGCGTTCCACTAGATCGCCCCAAGTAAGCGGCTTACCAGGCTGGATGTCCCGGCTGTACTCGCGTCGGAGTAAACTCTCGAGACTGGCAGGGACGGCATCTGGCTCGGCGAGCAGATCAACACGGCGGCTTTCCAAGTCAGAAGGCGATGCGATCTCTCCGCGACCCAAGCGTGTACGTGTATACCAGACCTCGCTGTAGAGATGAACTCTAAACGGGACGCTCCATTCTCCTAGGATGCCCTCCTCGTTTTCGACTTGGAAACCTACCAGTATGTTGCCTCGAGTGAGGCGGTTGGGGATGGTAACCAAGTTGATCTGGAACGGCTGCGAGTGCGAGGACAAGTCCGGCAAGTCGCGAAGCGGCACTAGGGTAAGGTCTCCTGAAGGACGCAGAGCATCTTCTAAAGAGTCTCTCAATACTTCTTCCACATCTGAGCTAAGGATGGCGTCCGCCGCAAACAGCTCACTCTTTGTGTTGTTCGTTACAATCGTATCAGTTGTCTTTTCCGAAGCGAGTTCGACCACAGGAGCAGACGCTACAACGATCTTTGCGACTGGCAAAGGCGCGAGGATTTCATCCAACGAAGCGCGCAAGGCGGAAGCGAAAATGAACACGGCAAGGCCGAGGCCGAGAGAAAGTCTAAGGAGTATCGAAATTTTCATGACTAGCGCTTCAGCTGGCTTACTTGTTGCATCATCGAATCCGAGGTCTGGATCGACTTGGAGTTAATCTCGTAGGCGCGTTGCGCTAGGATCATGTTCACCATCTCCTCCACGATGTTCACGTTGGAGGTTTCAAGGTACCCCTGCTGCAAGGTGCCGATTCCATTCTCGCCTGGAGTTCCCACGGTGGGAGCCCCACTCGCTTCGGTCTCACGGAATAGATTACCACCTAGCGCCAATAGTCCTGATGGATTGCGGAAGCGAGCCAATTGGATGTCTCCTGTTCCCAGAATGTCTCCACTGTCATTGGTAAAGGTAACGCCGCCGGTGTTGTTGATGGTGATACCATTGGTTCCATCAGGTGGCGAAGGGAAACCAACCGCTGTCATACCCTGAGAATTCGTTACGTTTCCATTCGGGCCGACTTTGAATGCGCCGTCACGAGTGTAGAGCGGCTCTCCATCAGTGCCAGTTACTTGAAAGAAGCCGTCACCCACGATTGCCACATCCATTTCCTCACCAGTCTGAGAAACCTGGCCCTGCGTGAAAACCTTGGAGGTAGACACCACCTGGGTACCTGTACCGACCTGTATACCCGTTGGGATTATATTTCCTCCCGAGTCCGCACCTACAGACTTGGGCACTTGATAGAACATATCTTGAAATTCGACCTTGCTCTTCTTGAAGCCGGTCGTGCTCACGTTCGCTATATTGTTGGAGATAACGTTGAGGTTGGTCTGCTGGGCCTCCATCCCGCTGGCCGCGGAGTATAGTGAAATGCTCATGTTCTGGTGTGGTTAGCTTTAAGAGTAGGTTAAGGGGATTAGTGGCCGCCCAATGACTGGATCGCCTTTCCGAGGGCGTCGTCATGTTGCTGGATGACCTTTTGGTTGAGCTGAAAAGAGCGAGAGACATTGATCAGGTTGATCATTTCGGTGGTGGCAGAGACGTTGCTTTGCTCCAGAGAGCCGTGGCGAACGAAACGAGAATCCGCATCGATGGCATTGCTCTTATTGTCTCCGGTAAGGATGAAACCGCCATGCGAGCGAATCATACTGCTAGTATCTTCAACAGAGCGGAGGCTGAGCTCGGCAACCTTTTGTCCGCCTTGGCGAACAGTTCCGTCCTTGGCAGCCTGTACTGGCCCACCGTCTGGAATCAGCTGAATGATGTTGCGGGTATCAGACATGACGTGAAACCCTTGCTTGCTCACGAGCTCGCCTTCGTCGTTGACCTTGAACTGGCCATCTCGGGTGTAGACCAGTTGGCCGTCATCGGCACGAAGCTCAAAGAATCCTTCGCCTTCGATCGCGAAATCGAGCTCCCCGTTGGTGGTGACAATCGAACCTTCCGAGAAGTCTACGCTGCCCACACCTTTGGTCTGGATGGAGGCATGTTCGAGAATGTTTCCAAACTGGTCCTTTACTCCTACACTTCCGGCTTCGACTCCCTCGAAAGAAAGCAAGGCCTTCTTGTAACCGGGCACGGACGATTGGGCGATGTTCTGGGCAATAGAATTGTTCCAGTTCTCGAGGCCCGTCATGGCCGCTGCGTTTTGGTAGACTCCGTTCAGCATTTGGGCAACAACTAAGCAACCCACATGCCAACGTTATAAAACCTTACTTATCAACCACTTAAAAAAGTGCAATTTCCAGTCGGCAAAAGTGCCCTAGCCATGTGGCAGGAAATGCAGCCCCTCAGTCTTCGTACTGGCAGTCGATTTCCGTGACCTGCCCACAGTTGCAAGTAACCACTATCTTGGTCACGCGCCCCCCTTCGGTCACGTAGGAAACTTTGCTGCCGCCTTCGCCGCAGCTCTCCTTTTCTTCCCTGTCTTCCGCTGGCGGAGAGGAAAGCTGGCCGAAGCTATCGCCCGAGGCCATGAGTTTGAAGGAATCCTTGGATTTCTTGGATTCCCCGAGTTGCTCCCTGCCTGAAAGATAGCTGTCCATTAGTACTCTGTGTCGACCTGAGATTCTCGTTCGGTCTCGTACTCTCGGAGATTGTTGTAGAGCTCGGTCAAGACAAGGCTTATCGAAACGCGGTCATTGGATTCAGCGGTAGGATGCATGAAGGGCAGCGGTTCCATGGTGCCATGAGCGGTCACGGACTTGAACTGTCCCGCATGTACCCCATATCGCTCGAGCAAACGGCGGGTAGAATTTGCCCGATCACTAGAAAGTTCCCAGGCCGTATACTCCCAGCCATCACCTTCGAATCCTTCTGACACGTAGCCGTCGACCCGAACCATGAATCCGTGACGCTGAACAAGCCAGGAAAGCGTTTCGATCACAAAGGAGCCCCAAGGCGTATAATCGGCCGTATTTTCTACGAAAAACGGATGAGCATCCCGGTCGTAAAGCGTGACTCGCAGCCCATCGCTGGTCACGTCTAGATCGACAGGTTTCTGGTCCGGGTTGGCGCTTTCGATGTTCAGCAAGCGCATGAACTCCTGGGCCATATCGTAGAGAACCTTGAAATCGGAAATCTCCGCCTTGCCCTTGGACTGTCCATCCTGATTGGACACTTGCCCCTCCGCGGTGCTCTCGATTACCCCCATTGAATTGTCCATCGGGGTATTGTATGGATCCTGAAAATAGCGAGCCAGATCCTTCTTCAAGTTTTCGTCCTGGGAAGTCAACCAGAGTACCATGAAAAGCGCCATCATCGCGGTAACGAAGTCCGCGTAGGCCACTTTCCAAGCCCCACCGTGGTGTACGACCTGCTGTTTCATCTCTTCGGATTAGCCCGAGGTTGCGGACTTCAAAATGTTTTCCAGATCGTCCGCGCTTGGTACCATGCTGGCTTCAAGACTACGGCGTGCGAGCTCGACGGCCATGATTGGCGCTAGGCCACGAGCAAAGGCGCCGATCGAGCGGGACATACAAATGTAATAGGTTTCTTCCGCTTCGTTACCAAACTCGATAAGGTTGCAAAGCGGATTAATAAAGCCGTAGGCGATGAAGATACCGAGGAAGGTACCTGTCAAAGCCGCGGAAATACGACCACCGATCACCATAACGCCCTGGTCCAATACGCTCATGGTTAGGATGATACCCAATACCGCCGCAACGATACCAATACCTGGCAGCGAGTCGCCGAGGAGGTGGAGCACGTTGATAGGTCCATGCGCTGCGTGTTTCTTGGCATCGATTTCCGCCTTCAAGAGTGGCTCCAACTGATCTGGCTTGATCTTGCCATCGATGATCGGACGCAGAGCCGAGCAAAGGAAGGTGACCTTATCCTTATCCGCTAGGAACTTAGGGTAGTTCGAAAAGATAGAGCTCGATTCAGGAGAGCTGACATGTTCATCCAAAGCGAGCAGACCATTGCGGCGTCCAAGCATGAAGAGCTCGTACATGACCTTCATGAGGTCCAAGTAGTCTTCCTTGCCCGGGCCCGCCCCCTTAAGGGCTCCGATGGTCGCGTGGATAGTATGGATGAGCACGTCCTTAGGAGCGCAAATCACAGCCACACCACCCGTGATGCCAAAGATAGCAACGAATTCAGGCGGGTGCATCAGAAGGCCAAAATTACCTCCAGACATCAAGAACGCGCCAAAAGTCGCGCCCAGAACTATAACTGCTCCGATTATTACAAACATACTTCGTGGTCTCTCCTATCGGACGACCGAACGAGAACTTTACTCAGTTCGTGGCGAATCCTACTTATGCATCACATTTGTGATGTAGCTTCTCAGACTTATGATAGCCTGTGAGTGGATCTGGCAGATACGCGACTCGGTGAGACCGAATACTTCAGCTATTTCCGCCAAGCGCATGTCCTGGAAGTAATACATCGCCAATACCTTTCTTGGCGTCTCGGGAAGCTGGTTAATACGCTCTGCGACCAGACGAGTTACCTCGTCCTTTTCCATCTTGGAGGTCACCGGCACGACATTGTCGTCGGGAATGACTTCGTACAAGTCAGCTCCCTCACCATCGTCCCCACCCGCGGCGGCATTATCCAACGGCAAAAAGCTAACCGGACGGGTTTCCGCCATCAACTGGTCGTAGTCCTTGCGGCTTAGACCAAGTTCGGCGCGGATTTCCTCTTCCGTGGCAGGACGGCCTAGGCGTTGCTCGACCTCCTCGATCGTCGCGCGGAGCTTCTTAAAATTGGTACGGGCATTACGTGGCATCCAGTCCATTCGACGGAGCTCGTCGAGGATGGAGCCGCGGATACGCATGGCGGCATAGGAGCCAAAAGATTTCTTCTGAGCGGGGTCGTATTTTTTCAACGCGGCGATCAGACCGGTGATACCGACGCTGTGCAGATCCTGCTCGTCGATGTGAGGTGGCAAGTTGATTTTGATTCGAGCCACAATAGAGCGGACGAGCGGCATGTAGGTCTCGAAAAGCTCGGCCTGCTGCACCGGTGGCTTGGAGGATTCCCCCACTCCGTAGGCCTTAGCTGCCTGCGCTCTCTTTCCCTTTGAACTGTCTTTCCTCTCCTTCACGTTAATGTCATTCATAGTTGGTTGGGTAATTATACGGGTTTTGATCCGCGCTCTTTAGCGTCACGCTGTTTTCTTTCTTCAGCTTCCGCCATCGCGGCAACGGCGGCTTGACGCTTCTCCATGAGCATTTGCCTAACATTCCTTATCCAAATTTGTCCCACCCACAGGAAAAGCAGTCCGCACAGGAGGCTTCCTATGCTAGCTTGTCCCAGGGCGCTGAGTGGTGTCTTTCCGACGAAGAGCCCGATGAGAAACACCGACGCGAAGCCGAGCATCCCTCCCATTAACATCATGAACATCATGACTTAAAGCTCTCCACCTCCACTCGGTTCGCAGCGCTCCCCCGGTTTCTCTTTGCCGCAGCGGCCAAGTCTCGGCCGTTGGGAAAAGATCGCTCCAAAAGGTGGCTGTACGTTTCCATAGTGTATTCACCAGCTGGATTCGGACCTTCGCTAAAGAATAGCGGCGTAATCCTCCGGTTTAACAAAAACTTCCAGAGTTTGCCTGCTTTTCGGGTCTCTTCTAGGTGGGTAAACACTACCTTGTTTGCTCCGACCGACTCTCCGGCCGCCATCATATCGGCAATTAATTCCGCTTCGTAGGCGGCATTTACTACCAAAATTCTCTCATCGATTCCGAGCATATCCAGATTGTCGCGACAGCCCTCGATAGAGCTTGGATCACTCAGAGAATAGCCCGGCAAATCGACCAGCAAAGGGCGCTCCTCGCTGACTTCTTCGATCTCGCTTGCGGAACGCGAAAGGCTTACGCCCATGATATCGCAAAAAACTTCTAGCCCGTCGCTTGGGTTGGGCAGTTCCGAATCAATTTTAAGAACATTCGGAGACAGTCCTTTCAGGAAAACCTCAGACGACAGCATCTTGCACAAAGCTGAAGTCTTGCCCACACCGCTGCATCCGATGAATGCTCGCTTACTCCTTAGGGCAACCTTTTGTTCTTGAGGGAAGCGACTACGCAACCAGTCACAAATCTTTGAATACAGCTCCATAGTGGGCAGGGATCCGATATCCTTGAAATCTACTTCCGAGCGCACCCGCTCTATCAAAGCCCGATCGAAGCCAACTGATTCCAGCATCGAAATAGCCCTTTGTACGGCATCTAGAGTACCCCTAGAAACGGGATTCGCTGCCGAGCCAAGACGAGCTTCTCCTTCCACCTTAGGCTCTACCTTGGGAGTTGATTCCTTCTGAACTGGAACTTCCTCTGCAAATTGTGAAAAATAGTCGTCCGACTCCTCTTCAGATTGGGACTTCGAATACAAGTCGCCGATGGGGCTTTTACTCAAGGAAGGCTTCAGAGACTCAGCTTTAGCTGCAGGCTTCAAATCCACCGGAGCCGATTCCTGTTTTTTCGCTTCAAGCGGCTCCGCCTTGGCCTCCTGAGCCTCAGGCTTGCTGGACTCTGCCTTCCCATCACCGAGTATCTCAACGATCACTTCCAAGCGAGGCTTGCTTACAAGCCTTTTCAAGCCTCCAGCTTCGACTTGCTTGACCGACAGGACGCGAGCCATCTCGCCATACTTCTCACGTATGACATTAACTGCCTCGCTAGCGGTGTTAACGAGGAGTTTGATCTGTGTGCCTTTTGCGGTATTTGGGTCGCTCATTTTGGGAAGCTAAAAGTTAGTTGGCTTGAAAACCGGCTGCCATTGGGGAGCCTGAAGGGTTAGCGGTAGCCCCATTCGACTGGGCCTGGGCTTGCATGTTTTGCTGCGCGAAATCTGGGAACAGAATGATCGCGTGGTTAACGATTTCCGTGCTCGAAGGCAGCTCCTGGTAGCTCAAGATATTTAGCTTGGGCAACGACGGTTCGAAGAAACGTTTGAAGGGCAAGCGTATTTCCGCAGCGGTTACAAGAATAGGTAAAAGCCCATTTTCGATCTGGTCATTAGCCTTTATGGCGAGCTCTCTGAGTAGGTATTGCGCCAGCTGTGGATCTAGGGAAAGTGTATAATCCGTATTAGTACGTTGCACCTTAGAGGCTAGCACCTGCTCTAATCTCGGATCCATCGTGATCGCCTTCAGAACACCTTTGTCTGCTTCGTATTCAGAAATAAAGAACTCTCCTGTACGGCGGCGTACGTACTCCGACAAATCGTCGGGATTTTTCGAAATAGACGCAAAGTCCCCTATGCCCTCGAGTATCAAAGTCAGGTTGCGAATGGCTACACCTTCCTTGAGCAAATTCTGCAAAACTCGATGTATTGTTCCCACCGTTACAAGATCAGGCAGAAGTTCCTGAACAAGTGCTGGGTGAGACTCAGAGGCGTGATCCACGAGCTTTTGCACATCTTGTCGGCTGAGTAGATGATGAGCGTTGTTCTTAAGACACTCGGAGAGATGGGTTATGAGAACCGAAGCACAGTCGACAACCGAATAGCCATTGATCTCTGCACTCTTCTTCTCGTCTTCGTCGACCCATACCGCATCGATACCAAAGACAGGCTCTTTCGTAGGAATTCCAGTCAGCTCGAATTCGCTTCCTGCCACGTTCATAGCCATCCAGCGTGATGGCATGACTTGGCCGCGAGCGATCTCCTTATCATGGAGAAGGAAGCGGTACTCCTGGCCATCGAGCTCCATATTGTCGCGAACTGCTATCGGCGGTACCACGATACCAAGTTCGCGGGCTAGCGTCTTACGTACTCCCGTTACTCGCTCTAAGAGGTCGCCCCCTTGGGCCTTATCGGCAAGTGTCAATAAATTGTATCCAATTTCTAATGCAAACACGTCTACTCCAATCAGCTTTTCAAACTCAGCCGGCAAATGCTTGGACCCTTCTTCCGCCGGGGCGGCTCCGGAACCAGGTCGTTGCTGCGACTGGGCTTTTTGTTCCATCTCCTTAATTTTCGTCTCTTGCTCCTTCTTGCCTTGAATACGGTTCAAAGCGACAGCGCCTGCCCCCACTCCCGTAGCCATCACAAAGAACGGAATAAAAGGCATGCCAGGAATAATCCCGAAGAGACCGAGCATTCCTGCCAGTACACCCAAGGCTTTCGGATAGGCAGCGACTTGCCCGCCGATCTGAGAACCAAGGTCCTCGTCCTCGCCTGAATTGCGAGTAACGAGAAGACCGGCCGCTAGCGATATTACGAGAGCTGGAATCTGAGATACCAAGCCGTCTCCAATCGATAGCAAAGTGAAAGTCTGCAGAGCTTCCTGGAAGCTCATTTCCTGTTGCCACATACCAATGGCTATGCCTCCCAGAACGTTGATGGCAGTGATCAAAATACCTGCGGTAGCATCTCCACGTACGAACTTGCTGGCACCATCCATCGAGCCGTAAAAGTCCGCCTCTTTCTGTACTTTTTCGCGACGCTTGGTGGCTTTGACCTCATCGATGATTCCGGCATTAAGCTCAGCATCGATCGCCATCTGCTTACCTGGCATCGCATCCAAGGTGAAGCGGGCGGCAACCTCAGCGATACGTCCAGCACCCTTGGTGATTACGATAAAGTTAATCGCAACCAAGATCAGGAAGATTACCGTTCCTACGAGGTAGTTGTTTCTAACTACAAAGGAACCAAAAGACTCGATCACACTACCTGCGTATCCATCCAACAGGATCAATCGCGTAGAGGCCACGTTTAGTCCCAAGCGGAACAGAGTCACTCCAAGCAATACCGTAGGAAAACCAGAGAACTCGGAAGGCTCCTTGACGTATACGATGATCAACAAGATTAGGAGCGAAGCACCGACGCTAGCGGCCAACAGTACGTCCAGCAAAAGCGGAGGCAGCGGCAAAACCAGCAACAACACAGTGCCGAACAAACAGGCAACCAAAGCGGTGTCCCCTCGCTTAAGGAAAGCGAGTAGCTTAGCTGGAGAAAATGACTGTTGGGATTCGCTCATTATTTGGAGTTCTTAGCGGCAGCTCTACGAGACTTGAGTTTATGGAAGTAGTAGCGATGCGTCTTGTAGACGAAGGCTAGGATCTCAGCGACCGACTGGAACATCTCCATCGGGATCGGTGAACCGACTTGGGAAACCTTGAAAAGCATGCGAGCCACCATCTTATTCTCAACTACCGGCACGCCATGCTCAGCAGCGACAGCCTTGATACGCTGGGCAAATGCATTCTCCCCCTTGGCCAGAACCATAGGAGCCGCATCAATGCCTCTCTCATACTTGAGAGCCACTGCGTAGTGTGTTGGGTTTGTCACTACAACGTCTGCAGTCGCTACGTCATCGAGCATCTGCTTTTGCATCAAACGCATTGCCATTTGCATACGAGCTTTGCGTACTTCTGGACTCATGTTCTGGTCCTTGGCCTCCTGCTTGACCTCTTCCTTGGTCATTTTGAGGCCATCCATTGTTTTCTTATACTGCCAAAGGTAACTGATGGCAGCGATAATACCGACAGCGATGGTCAAACGGATGAAGACGTATACCAAGGTGTCCGTGATGAAGGATCCCACGTGGCGTATATCCACCTCTGCATAGAAGATAGGATCGGTAACGATCTTTTTGACCGCGAACCACAGGATCACCGCCATAGCACCCAACTTGAGCAGGTCGATGCCGAAACGAACCAGAACGTCCTTAGACACAAGCTGCTTGGCCCCATTGATGGGATTCAGCTTATTGAACTTTAGACCAAGAGCCTTTTTAGAAAGCCGGAATTTAGTTTGTAGCCCGCCAGCGATAATTGCCGAAACCATAGCAGCCAGGAGGAAGGGAGCGGAGAGTCTGCCGAGAATGATGGCTATCTCATTCAGGAAATAGCTGATGTTGTCTTCGGTTAGGCTTACATTACCCAAGTTCCCAAGCAAACTAGAGGAGATGCTGAAAACGTTGTTCGCCAAAGTGCGGCCCGTGAACATCACCACCAACAAAGCAGCCAAAAGGGCAAAAGTCACACCGACCTCCTGAGCCTGTGCAACGTTACCTTCTTGCCGGGCTTGGTCTAGCCGCTTCCCGGTTGGCTTTTCGGTCTTTGAATCTTTATCCGTATCCGCCATGGCTTCTATACCTCAGGTCTGAACAAGATGAACCGCAGTACCATTTCCGGAGTCTCAGCGATGTAGTTAACAGCGTAATGGGCAATCAATCCCACTGTGAGAGCAAGCACTGTAGTGCCTAAGAAAATACGTGCGGAGAAACTTAGAATGAACACATTCAGTTTCGGAACCACTTTCCCCAAAACTGCGAATACAAGATTCACCAGGAAATTGACCGCAATGATAGGAGCACCCATCAGGATACCAATCTTGAAGATATCAACGGTCTTTAGGATAATATAATCCGCCGCGTAAGAGTTGATCCCGAAATAGCCGAGAGGGGCGATCTCGAAACTCTTCATAAAGGCAAGCAGAACATCGTACTCGCTTCCGGAAAGCAGCAGCATCAAACCGAGGAAATAAATAATGGTCCCTAAAGGGTTACCTTGGCCCGATGCGGTAGAGGGATCGAATTCTGGTCCTGGCTGCAATCCGATCTCTACCGTTATTACATGAGCAGCGAAATCGAGCACGAAAAAGATCATTCGTATGGCAATTCCCATCAACGCTCCTACCGCCAGTTCTTTAGCCATCCACAAGGCAAGAGCCCATGCAGACTGGGGAAATGCAATACCGCTTTCGACCATGGGTAATGCCATTATGGCAAATCCGGAGGCGAGAGTTATCTTGGCAATCACCGGTATCGACTTGTGCGAGAAGACGGGTGCCGCCAAAAAGAGCCCGAGCACGCGCACGAGAATCAGCAGGAACAGCGTTATGCCTTCAAGAGTCATTATATACCGGATACAGTTTCTTTAGAGATACGACTAGAATGCCACCTCAGGAATCTTTTGGTAGATTTCGATGGTGAACCCCATTAGAGTTTTAAGCAGCCAGGATGAGCCGATTATAAGCACCCCTCCCACCGCAAAGAGTTTCGGGGCAAACGAAAGAGTCTGTTCCTGAATACTGGTAACCGACTGAATCAAACTGATTATCAAACCAACCACGATGGTGGTGAGCAAAATCGGAGTTACGAGGGCCAGAGCGTTGGTTACCGCTTGGCGAAAAAGTTCTACTGCGGTTTCTAAGTTCATATGTTGAAGCTTTGTACCAAGGATTTAATTACAAGAGTCCAGCCATCCACTAACACGAAGAGGAGTAGCTTGAAGGGTAGCGAAATAACGACAGGAGGCATCATCATCATGCCCATCGCCATCAATGTGGTACCGACTAGGAAGTCGACCATGATGAAAGGAAGGAAAATCAGGAAGCCCATCTTGAACGCGGTCCGTATCTCGCTCATCACAAATGCAGGGACCACGACTCGCATTGGCAATTCGGATGCTGCCGTTGGGCCGTAATAAGCCAGATCAAGGAAGAACTCGATATCCGTAACTTTTGTCTGGTTGAGCATGAACTCGCGTAGCGGTCCCGCTCCACGGTCAAACGCCTCAAGCGTAGTGATCTCTTTGGCCATCAATGGCTGCAGCGCGTTGTCGTTCACGTTATTGAAGACAGGCTGCATGATGAAAAAAGTGATGATCAGCGAAAGCCCGACAATGATCTGATTCGAAGGAGCCTGATGCACGCCGATCGCTGTCCGCACAAAGCCCAATACGATGATGATGCGAGTGAAGCTCGTCATCAAAACAACGATGGACGGGCCCAAGGTGAGGAGAGTCATCAAGAGCAGGACCTGGATGGCAGCTCCCACGTCTTCTACGCCTCCGTCACCGCCCATGTTCAAGCTCAGCTGAACGCCAGTTCCTCCCGCATCCTGAGCGGTAGCTGTCACCGACAGAGCGAAAAGGGTGAGCAAAAGCAAAGCGCTTACTTTCAAAAACTTCACGACTGTCCTCCTTGAGCCAATTCAGAAGCCGGAATTTCGACTTGGGGAAATTCAGAGCTGCCGGTTTGCAGAGTAGTCAGGTAATCGATTTTGCCTGGGCCGACGCCAATGAGGATCTTTTGATTCTCGTACTCGACGACCGAGATGAACTGCCGGTTTCCAAGCATGCGGGTTTCAGATACTTTCAGCTTACCCTCACCTTTCGCGAAAGACTTTCTCATGAAGCCACTCTTGAAAAGGTACCAGACCACTACGGCAACAGCTCCGATTATGACCGCATAACCGATCAAAGTGATCAAAGCTCCCGAGGAAGCAGAATCGCCCGTGAATATACCATCCATAGCGCTGGTGGCTTCGGCGGACTCCGTTTCGGCAGTTGGTCGGTTCGGGTCGATCACATCATCTGCACCGATAGCGAAGGCTAATTGGCTGAATGCGAGCGCCGCTGCAGTAAGGAGAGCGGCAAAAGTGTTGCGAGGAATCATAGGAGTTTGGTGCGGTGTGCCCCTCACTTAGCAACGGTGGTGCCAAAGACTCCTCAACAAATGTAAACCACTGTATTCCAACACTATAAAAAATCAAAAAACATTTAAGTTATCTAGTCTCAAGCCGTATCGGCAGAATTTTCCTAGCGCTGTTACCAGCCCTTCCCTCTATGCGGGGCGGCAGAATTGTCCCCCTACTTTCAACAGAGCCAAATGGTTACCGAGCCGGACTGGTAACACTCAGAACGAAGACACAAAGAAGCCGCGCTCTCATCACAAAGCGCGGCTTCTTAAACGTATCAGTTACAATCAAACTTAGAGATAAAGTATCTCTGGGAAAACCAAAATCACCACTCGGTCATGGCTATGAAAAATCGGCGCACATCGAGCGCGAGACGATTATCGCCCCCCAGCGCTTCGCGTAGCTTGGATTCCATTTCCTCACGAACAGATTCCAAATGGCCGGAATCTTCCATCTGAGCCAAAGTCTGCCTCCCAATCACCTCGTTGACCGCCAAATCGATAGCGGCCTTGGTGTCCTCATCGCAAACTACAGGGGCCCGATCTTCCCTACTGAGTATGGCGCCAAAAACCACCGATAAGGTTGGCTTGCTTTCGATGGGCACCGCGTAGCGGATCAAAATGCCCTGCGGAGAACTCTCCACGCTCTGGCAAGGCACCGCCTTAGCGCGAGCAAAGACTTGGCTGCCCACACAGGCCAAAAGGAGGACGGAAAGAAAAGATAAACGGAAAGCTCTCATCGAGGTCACTAGGGTTGAGCTTAAGCAGATGCCTTGGAATCGCAATACGGCCTAGCCGTTTGCCATCTCGGTGATCTTGATGCCGAAATTGTCTTCTACCACCACGACTTCACCGTAAGCGATGAGCTTGTCGTTGATATAGAGGCCAACTGGATCCTTGGCTTCTTGGTTAAGCTGGATCACCGAACCTGGCACGAGCTCCATGACCTCCCGCATAGGCATGCGGCAAGATCCGAGCTGGACGGTAAGCTTTACCTTCACGTCCATCAATAGGCCTAGGTCTTTCGTTTCTTCTAACATGTTCATAGTTCCGAACTATCCTCTTCTACTTTCTTAATTAGCTTAACGCCGACCCGATTGTTCTCGAGACCGACTTCCCCTGTAAATTTCACCGAGTTCGCGAGACGTACCCGCGTATTCTTTAAAACTGATTTCGGAAATCTCAGCACGTCGCCTGGACGCAGATTGAGCACTTCCTTGGTGGTGAGGCGATCTCCGTCCCACTCAGCCTGTACAGGTATGTCTATATTATTAAAACTAGACTGCCAACTGCTTTCCGACTGAGCGAGCTCTAGGCCGAGGTCTTTCTCCTTCGCCTCATGCATTCGCTTGATGATGGGCTCGAGCGTATAATAAGGTAGACCTATCTGTATGGATTCAGAACAATCACCAACTCCTGCCTCCATGGAAAGAACAAGCATAATCGCGTCTGCCGGGGAGGTTTCCAGGAAGCGTCCATTGCTTTCATGGCCGATAATAGTGGTGTCGAGTTCCTGCTCGGATTTCCACTGACGGCACCATTCCTCGAGAGCTATTCCTACCACGTCGTCTACCAAATTGGTTTCGATCTCGGTCAAGTAGCGTTCGCCCTGCACGGAGTGCCCCTTGCCGCCCAGCATCCGGTCCACCATGGTGAGAGCGAGACGCGGGTTGATATCGATAACGCCTACTCCGAAGAGTTGCTCGATTTTGAAGAGCACCACATGGGCGGGATTCGGAATCGTTTCGGTAAACTTGCTGTAGGTCAGCGTCGAGAGACGCGACATCTTGAGTGAGTACTCGAGGCGAAGAAAAATCGAAAGGCGAGCAGCCAAGTACCGAATAAACTCCTCGTGGCGGATGCGCACGCGCCGCAATTCGACTTCTGTCAAAAAGATCGGATTGCGGAAGTCGTAAGGCTCGATACGGGTACCCTTGGGAGTCTTAACCTTGTTACCTTCAGGATCATAGATGATCTCCTCTGGTTCCTCCATCGCCTCTTGGATAAGAGCGTCGATGTCGGTTTGGTTTAGCAGTTCGCCTTCTTCCTGTTCTTCGTCAGCCATAAGAGTCTGTGTCGGTAAGCGTTCCTATTGGACCACGAATTGGGAGAAGGAGATATCTTCCACGATCGGCTTGCCGATCTTGTGGTTGAACCCTTCGCGCAGTTGATTTCGCACGATGTTTTTCATTTCGCGACGCTCGAGGTCAGCGAGGGTCAAATTACCCAAAACGCTATCTGCGTGGTCCCGAAGGCGGTCCTTCTTCTCATCGATCATGGTTTCGAAGTCCGGATGTGTCCCGTAGACCGTGAAAACCGCTTGGATAAAACGGGTCTGGCTGGTGCCCTTCACGTTGGTTACGACGGGCTCGAAAGACACTTTGTATTCAGTGTGCGAATCGTCCACCGTGATCTCGAGGTCTTCAGCCGTAATCGGCGCCTCGGCACCAGGCTCTGGGAGCTCTGCCTTGATCATGGGAATGATCATAAACTTAAACATCGCGAACGAGATCACCGGCATGAGCACGATGACGAGGAGGGCGGGAATCATCCCGCTACCTCCTCCACCCTTCGCGGACTGTTTAGGGGCTTCTGAAGCTTCTTGTTCTTCTGCCATTTTATTCAGTCTTTGGGGTTGTTACTACTTATTTTAGGCTAGGTTACCCTAGTGGTCGGTTATCGCTTCAGGTTTACGACTTCCTGAAGAATGTCATCGGATACGGTGATAATGCGGGAGCCGGCCTGGAAGCCACGCTGGGTCGTGATCATGTTCGCGAACTCGTTGGTGAGATCCACGTTCGAGAGCTCGAGTGCCCCCTGCTTGATCACGCCAAGACCGTTCGAACCGGCCTCTTGCATGTTGTCCACATTTCCGTCTTGGGCCTGCTTAAGACCCGCAGCTCCAAAACCACTATAGAGGTTTTGCCCTTCACGGATCAGAGCGGTCTTATCGTTGAAATCGACGAGTTGGATCTGACCTCGGGTGAAGCTGTCACCGTTGTTTAGAAAGTAAACGATCGAGCCTTGGTCATCGACAGAGAAACGGCTCAATTCGGGAGTATTCTCGGCTCTTACTGCGGATATGAGTGTCTTGGCCTCGGTCAAATTCTCGGGGAAAGTCGCCATGATCGCGTCAATCGTGTCCTGGGGATTAATGGTGTCGTCCCAGGTTAGGCTGCCGCCCATAAGTAAATCTTGCACGGCCGAACCAGTGAAGGCGGGAGAGGAATCCGTAGCAGTTGGCACCCCGAAAGTGGTCGCGTCACTAGCCGCAGCCTCTGGAAACATGATGGCGAAGAAGTCCGTGCTCACCGCTTGCTCGATCATGGAGTCGGTTATTATTCCAGTGGTGTTGCCTTCGTTACTAACGTTGCGAAGCGTTTTCAAGTTGGCCACGGCCTCCTCCATGAAGGCGTGCCAACCCGTGACCCCCTCGATTGCCGTCGCGTTGCCGTCAGTATCGAGCGTGTAAACAAAATTACCAACGCGGTGCGGATCTCCATCCACTCCATCTCCTCCGTAGCTGACGGAGTCCATGTCTATCAGGCCATCTACGACTGTCGCCGCGCCCCAAGTGGATTCTCCCGCTGCATTGGTACCGATCAAATCATTGGTATACATGACGGAATTGCGTGTCAGAGTGCCGGCCAAGTGCTTGGAGTTAACGACCTCTGCCTCGCCCTTGTCATAGTCGAGACGAATATCGCCGTAGGTGCTGGGAGCCACAGTACCGGACTGAGTGTCCTCATTTGGCACGAAGCTCCAGCTGCCGTCCTCGCCCACGTCCACTTCGAAGCCGATGGAACCACCGGTGAGGCCCTGCACTCGCATACCGCCACTGGTCACGAGGTATCCTTGGTCATCGATGCGAAAGTCGCCGCCACGAGTCGCAAACTGGGTGGTAGAATCTTTAGGATCTTCTACGAGAAAGAAGCCTTCTCCAGATATTGCCAAGTCGGTTAGCTGGCTGGTCGAGGAGAGTCCGCCTTGGGTGAACTGTCCAACGATACCCTCTACCTGTACACCCAAGCCCACCTGTGATGCCTGTACATTTGACTGGTCTCCACTGGTTGGGGATGGGGCCGACTGCTTGAGTACTTGGTTAAAGGTCTCCGAATACTTGATTCGCGAAGACTTGAACGAGACGGTGTTAACATTCGCGATGTTGTTACCGATGACCTCCATTCCTTTTGAGAAACTGTTGAGGGCGCTGATTCCGCTGCTGAGTGCTCCGAATGCCATGATTAATTAATGTGTTTGGAAATGGTTACTGTTTGGAAAGTGGTTGGTTAAAATGCGATCAGCCCTCGTCTTGAGTCAGCTGGGCAGAACTGGTCACGGTGACTCCTCCTTCGACCTTGTAGACACCATCAACGGTCAAGCCGTTGCTATTGGATCCATCTAGGAATAAGAGTGTCTCATCGTTCTGACGCTCCACAGAGGTGACCTCTCCCGTTTCTCCGCTGGAGAAGGACACTGTCTTGCCAAGAAGGCCCTGGGCGGAGGCAAACGCTTGGGTCTCGTTGAAGCTGGCGAAGCTCTCCGCCATCTCCGATGTCATCTCAAGCTGGCTGAACGCAGCCATCTGGGCGATAAATGCAGTGTCCTCCATCGGTTCGAGAGGATCCTGCGATGCAAGTTGTGTCGTGAGCAGCTGGAAAAACTCATCCTGCCCTAGCGACTCCGTCTCCAGCCTCTCCTCCGTTGAGCTGGTCGAACTCGTCGAGGTCACATTCGCAAGGCTTTGAGCGGTACTGATTGCTTCAGTTGTCATTGGTTGATCTGGGTCGATATCGTGTTCTAGTCGGTCGCGTACGTCTTTGACTGCCATCTCTAAGCAACCGCGATGCCAACCTAATTCCACAAATTCTATCTTTCTGTATACCAATAACTTAAAAGTTTATTTTTCTTCCGCTCTCTACGTTTTGTTTCGACCGGCAAGAACTGCCGCGCCACTAGGAAACTCTGTCCCATCCTCCTGCTACAAGCTGGCGTACAAAGAGAAACGGAGACCCCGTTTGGGATCTCCGCTCCAGTCTCGAACAATGTACGCGTGTTCGAAAATAGTGACGTTATGCGTAGGTTTTGAGCTCCTTGTCGGAAACAGCGGCTTGACTCGCAACTTCGCTGGCCGGAGCGTTTTGCTCGGTTTCGCTACTTTGGCCGGCACTGCCTGTAAAGCTGCCACCACTGTTGAAGCTTCCTCGATTTTGGCGGCTTCCGCTTTCACCCGCCGATGACTGACGCTCTTGGCGGCTCGCAAACTGGTCTAGACTTTCGAAGCTAGAATCCTTCCCGGATTCGGAATTTTGGAACTGCGGCGTGTTCAGCTTGACGCCCTTTTGATTCCAATCGTTGGACAGCTCGCTCCAATTAGCCTTAATCGCAGCCTCTAGACCGACGACGTCAGTCTGCATTTGGGTGCTGACCTGTCCGCCTTCCATCTTGACTCGCAAGTTTACGCTACCGCCTCCCTCGAAGTTGATCTTGAGATTCATGGCGCCAGACTTGTCCGTAACAAGACGGTCAATGCTCTTCGTCAAAGTCGCGACAACTTCCTTAACTTCAGCCGCCGTTTTGCTGACGTACGAAGTCTGCTGCGACTTGGATGCTGCCTCGCTACGGCGGCTTGCTGTCGCCGCGTCTACCTTGGCATCAAAAGATTGGCCGTTTTCCCCAGCGGACTTGTCAGCTGTCTTGGCTCCCAGGCTTTGCTTGAGAGCAGTATTGAAATCCTGCTTGGCCGCGGGATCTCCTTCACCCTGACTTTGCGAACCACTCTGGCCAGCGTTTTGAGTATTCATTCCCGAAGCCATTGACTGACTTGCTGACACTCCGCTTACGCCGCTCTGAGTTGTTCCACTCGAGCTTGCCGCATTGGCTTTGCCCTGCGTGGAGACCGTGCTTCGAGTCGCCGCTACTGCGGACGCATCTCGCGAAGCCTGGCTGGTAGCTGCTGCGACATTCCCCGCTTGAGCTAACTTTGTTTCCGCTTGCGCAGTTTCGGCTATCTGGCTGGTTGTCCGAGCTTGCCCAGAAGCTTCCGTTGCTGCGTTTCTCGAGGACGTTACCCGTTGAGCGGCCACGGCGGCGCTTTCACGCTTAGCTGCATCCTGCGTGGCGAAATCTTTTGATTCCGTAGTGGCCCCGCTTTCAGCCTGCTTCGAACTTGTCGTCTCGCCTAGGCTAGGCCGGGCCGCAGTCGAGGCATTTTCGGATGCAGTCGCGACTGAGTTGCTCGTTGCCGACTGGCTAGTCGTCGCCGTCGGCTGTGAACGTTTAGCGGAATCCGTCGCTACTTTTCCAATTGCGTCAGAGATAGTCTCTTTGGCTTTTGACACATCGAAACCAAGTCCATCGTTTGCAGCGACTTTCTCAGTTGCCGGTTGCCCTGTAGCGGACTTGGACTGAACAGGTGTTTCAGAAACTGGATTAGCAGGCGTATCAACATTTGCAGTTACTTCCTTTTGCGCGACAGGAGCCTGAGCCACGGCCGCTTGATTCTTTTCTGGGGTGATCTTATTGCCTTGGCCCTGCTCTACGGTCGAAGCCACAAGAGGCTTTTGCAGTGACTGGTCCGAAACAGCGGTAACGCTTTCTACAGCCGGCTTGCTTGTCGGAGTCTGATTGGAAGTTAGCTTTTCAGCCGGCGTAGAACTAGAGGTCTTCGTTTGCGTATCCAATTTCGGAGATTGCTCGGTCGCAATTACAGGTGCCGCAGTCGCCACGGGCTCTGTTACTGAATTCGGAGTCGATGTTGCTGCGGTGGCCGAAGGCGCTTGTTCGGTGACGACCTGCGTCGGCTGCGCAGAAACAGTAGTCGCCACACTTGCGGCTGGTGGAGCCTCAACCGAATTCACATCGCTAGCTGGCGCCTGAACTTGAGCAAGCGGGCTGGCCACAACCGGGGCAGCCATAGTCGGTCTTGTAGCATTTGCAGCCAAGGTCGGACCGCTCGATTTCTTTTCAGATCCGCCCTCCTCGCTTTCGTCGGACTCAAGTTCTGCGTTCGGATCAGTAACTGATTCGTCACTGCGGGCAATGACGCTCGCCGAATCCGTATCCTTCGTTTCCAACTGTTTGAAGTCGCTCAATGAGCTGCTCTGCGACAAATCCTCGCTCGGCGTGTTGCGAGAACTCGAAACTGCGCCAAACGCATCGCTACCGACTGAGCCGAAACTGAAAGAACCGAATCCCCTGCTTGCAAAACCTGGGACCAATTCACCCGATCCGGAGAAACTCGTCATTAAGGCACTCACAGAAGACGAATCGCTGGGGCTGGCGTCTTCTTCCTGCTCTGACTCGCTCGCGGGCGAATCGTAAAGCTTCTGGGCATCGACGATAGCGTCTTCCCAATTGCTGGCGGCGGGGCTGTCCTTGCCTCCTGTAGAGCTTCCTTGCATCGAAGCCCACAAATTTAACTTTGCGGACGACGTCTCAACTTCGCGTACCTTCTGAGTGGATACGCTGCTAGGCTCTATTGGCATAATTATGTTTGTTGAAGATTATCTTTGGAGTTGTCCGTAAAGAGTCGGAGCATATCGGATATCTTGGCAGCGCGCCGAACTTCCTCGGCGACCCCACCGTTAGCAGTGGCCATTTCCTGAAGGATGGCCCCCACCGTGTCGGCTTTCATGAAGAACAATATCTTAACTACCGTGGAGTCGTCTAGCTCCCGAAAAATACTGACCGTCGCATCTGGAGTTAAAGTCGAATAGGTCTTGGATAGACGCTTGAGATTCTCCGTTTCGTCAGATTCAAGCTTCACCACACCTTCGAGCAGATGCTCACGCATCGTTTCTACTTCCTTTTTAATTTCTTCGATCTCAGCCCTGTCCGATTCTAAACGGGCCTCGTAGGCTACAAGCTCTTCCTCACGCGCATCCAAAGCGGCGATACGTCCCTGAAGCTCTTCCTCGAGTTGGTTGATGAAATCGGATGCAAATCCCCATTCAAAAGGTTCCGGCTCTTCACGCGTTACGACGGTTGCCTTCCTCTCTGGTTCTGGGAATAGTTCTTTCCAGGACATTTTGAGAGCGACGAATTGCGTTCCCAGCATCAGGACGAGTGCAAGTACCGCAAGGACCAGTGGTTTTGATAGCATTTGCATAATAGTTATCGAGCGCTCCTTCGCGCGTTAAAGACATCCTCTATTTCGTTTGCCTCTTGTTTTAAGACTTCTGCCGTATACTCCTTAAATCGCTTTTCCTTCAGGTTCGTAACCACTTTTCGGTTACGTGTAGCATCCTGCAGACTCTTCATAGCCTTAGCCCTTTTTGTCTTGGCGGCAGCGAGAGCACTGCGAGCTTCTCCTGCTGTTTTTTGAAGGTCCGCAATCTGTGCGCTGAGACCCATCCGGTCCATCGAATTGAATTTACGACCAGCCTGGCCATCCCAGGATCCGTAAGCGCCCTCTACCAATGATTCCAATTCCTGAATACGCATCGTAATTTGCTCAACAAATGCGTTTTCACGAGCCAAAGCGGCTTTCGCGTTTTGTTCCTCCAACTCTCGCAAATTCAGGAGAGAATCTAAACTGAAAGTGAACTTTTTCATCTAATCAGTTCTCCCAGTTTTTGGTAGCTCTCTTCCCGAGCTACAGTTTCGCTATAGCTCTGCTTTAGGAACTCCATAACGCGACCATTCGCTACAATCGCTGAATCTATCTTGGCATTTGCTCCTCGAACGTAAGCTCCCAAGTTAACGATGTCCTCGTTTTTCCGGTACAAAGCTAGATAGTCGCGAGCCAGCCCCACCGTCGCCAATTCATCCTCCGTCGAAATATCGTTCCGGAGACGGCTGATGCTTTCCAGTACATCGATGGCGGGAAAATGGTTTGAAGTGGCGAGGGCACGGGAGAGGACAATGTGCCCGTCCAAAATACCGCGCACAGCGTCAGCTATGGGTTCGTTGAGATCATCACCCTCAACCAAAACTGTGTAGAAAGCTGTGATAGTACCGCGGTCTGAATTACCGGAGCGTTCCAGAAGCCTAGGCAAAGTAGAAAAAACCGATGGCGTATAACCGCGGCTGGCAGGAGGCTCTCCCACAGCAAGACCAACCTCGCGTTGAGCCATGGCATATCGCGTCACGGAATCCATCAGAAACAAAACGCGTTTTCCCGCGTCGCGAAAATTCTCCGCTATGCTGGTTGCCATATTAGCCGCTCGCAAACGCATTGGTGCAGACTGGTCGGAGGTTGCCACAACTACGACTGTGCGAGCCATGCCCTCTGGTCCGAGATCCTTCTCGATAAACTCTCTCAGTTCACGACCACGTTCACCCACCAGGGCGATCACGTTAACATCTGCAGAAGACCCGCGAGCGAGCATGCCGAGCAACGTCGATTTACCAACTCCCGATCCGGCAAAAACACCCATACGCTGTCCTTCGCCTACTGGAGCGAAAAGATCGATCGCCTTCACTCCCGTGTTAAAGGGTTCCGTGATACGCTTGCGAAGGAGAGGATTTGGCACCTTGCCAGTCGCAGCTCCGGGAGTCTGATAGTGCATAGAGCCAAGCCCATCTATCGGCCGGCCCATGCCATCGACGACTCTACCTAAAACTTCATTGCCTGCAGGGATCTTGTTGAACCCTGAGCTTAGCTTCACGTCGCAGCCCGGGTGAACCCCAGCGACATCACCCAAAGGCATGAGCAAAATACGTTGTTCACGGAAGCCTACCACCTCCGCGTAAACCTTTACCGAAGTCCCTGGAGAGCTGATCTCGCAAACCTCGCCTAAGCTAGCCTGCGGCCCCTCAGACTCTACGATCAGTCCGGTAACCTGGGCCACCTTTCCTAAGTGGCTGTGCGTTTCCAGAGCCCCAACACGAGAACCGATGTCGGCAGCCCAATCTGGCAAAAGCCTATTCATGTGGACGTAAGCTCTCCTTCAGCTTCGCGAACTTATTTTCCAAAGTTCCATCTATCTTACCGAAACGGCTAGAAAGAATACAATCTCCCCGACCGAGCATATCGTCGGCCACGAACACCAGCCCCGGATGCTTGTTTCGCAAGTCGTGGTCCAAATCATCGAGAAGAGCGATATCCTGA